>CAZIKA010000030.1:17601-19277 GCA_964539705.1 uncultured Prevotella sp.
GGCTTCCTCTACCTGAGGTTCTTCTACAACGGGAGCTGATTCTTCTACAACAGTCTCTTCTGCTTTCGTCTCTTCTACAACAGGAGCGACGAATGCAGGAGTAGCCGATTCTTCCTCTTCGGTCACCGAAGGTTCTTCCATCGTTTCCTCATCGAACTCCACGCCCTCGTTGAGTACTACAGTTTCGAATTGCGAGAAAGGACGGTTCACCAGTTCCTTCATAGCTGCGTCTGGTGTAAACGAGAGTTTCTGATGGCTCTCTATGGTGACGCGTTCGCCAGTGTTTACATTGACACTCTCACGTGCATCAACATCTACAACCTTAAAAGTGCCCAGACCTTTGATTTTGACTTGTTTATCGGCATTCACGCCTTCTTGTATCGTCTCGATGACGGCAGCAATGAACTGCTGGGCCTCACGCTTGCTAATGTGCGCTTTCTTAGCCAGTAGGTCAACCAGTTCGTTCAAAGTAATCTTACCCATAGTTATTCAGCCCCTCCTTTCTTGATTTGGTCTTTCCATGTGGGGTTAGGTTTGAATGCCAACACCAGTTTTGGCGGCACCAGCATTCGCTGTCCTGTGGTGGGGTTTACCATCACGCGCTCCAACTTCTTCTTCACTTCGAAATTACCGAAGTTGGCCATCTGCACGCTGTCACCTTCCTGAAAGCAATTGCTCATGACCGATATCAGCGAATCGACCATCTTCTGTGCATCAGCTGGTTTCATGTCTGTCTTATCAGCCAGTATGCCAATAAATTCCTTATTGTTCATCTTCCTTTAATTCATAATGACTCCATAGAGATCAAACTCCTCGGAGTCGGTTATTCTCACTTGATACATCTCACCGATGGTCAACTTCACATCGGTCATCTCAACCAGCACCTCTGGGTCAACCTCGGGTGAACAGAACTCCGTGCGACCAATATAATAGTTGCCTTCCGTACGGTCTATCACCACAGGCAATATGCTGCCGACTTTCGCGGCCTCTATCTCTGCGCTGATATTCTGCTGAATGCGCATCAACTTGTCCAGACGACGCTGCTTGACGTCTTCAGGCACATCGTCCTCATAATGCGCTGCCGAATAGGTGCCGTCCTCCTCGGAATAGGCAAAGGCGCCCATACGCTCAAAACGTGCCCACTTCACAAAATCGACAAGCTCCTGGAAGTCCTCATCGGTCTCACCAGGGAAGCCCACCATCAGCGTGGTGCGGATATGGATGCCAGGCACCTCACGACGCATACGCTCTATGAGCTCCATCGTTTCCTGCTTCGTGGTGTTGCGTCGCATCCTTGAAAGCATGTGATCGCTGATGTGCTGCAAGGCGATGTCCATATAGCGGCAGACGTTCTTCTTCTCACGCATCACATCGAGCAAACGCCAGGGGAAATGCGTAGGATAGGCATAGTGCAGACGAATCCACCTTACGCCCTCGATATCAGCCATTTGCTCTATCAGCTCTGCTATGCGCTGTTCACCATAAAGGTCTATGCCGTAATATGTTAGTTCCTGTGCTATAATCTGGAACTCTACCGTTCCCTGACTCACCAGCCAGCGCACCTCGTCGAGTATCTCCTCCATCGGACGGCTCTGATGACGGCCTGTAATCAGGGGAATAGCGCAATAGGCACAATGACGGTCGCAGCCTTCGCTGATCTTGATGTAGGCGTAGTG
>CAZIKA010000030.1:19377-21523 GCA_964539705.1 uncultured Prevotella sp.
TAGTTGAACTTCCCATACCATCCATCTACCTCAGGAATCTCAGCTTCCAGGTCTGCCAGATAGCGCTCGGACAGGCAGCCCATCACGTAGATGCGCTTCACAAGCCCCTCGTTCTTGCGCGCCACCTGCTCCAATATCGTATTGATACTTTCCTCCTTAGCATCAGCAATGAAGCCACAGGTGTTGATGACAACCACCTCGCCCTGCGGGTCATCGCTATCGTGGGTCACCTTGAAGCCATGAGCCTCAAAGAGTCCCATCAGTCGTTCGCTATCAACCAGGTTCTTGGAACAGCCTAAAGAGATAAAGTCAATGGTCATCCTTTAAACAAGCTATCTACAAAGTCTTTCTTATTGAAGAGTTGCAGGTCCTCCATACCTTCACCCAGTCCGATATACTTCACCGGCACCTTCAACTGATCGCTGATGCCAATGACCACACCGCCCTTGGCAGTACCGTCGAGCTTGGTGATAGCCAGCGATGTGATTTGGGTGACGGCGGCAAACTGCTTGGCCTGCTCAAAGGCGTTCTGACCGGTAGAGCCGTCGAGTACCAGCATCACCTCGTCGGGAGCCTCGGGCAACACCTTTTTCATCACGTCCTTGATCTTCTTCAACTCGTTCATCAGCCCCACTTTATTATGCAGTCGGCCTGCGGTATCGATAATCACCACGTCGGCACCGTTGGCCTTGGCGCTCTGAAGCGTGTCGAAAGCCACAGAAGCCGGGTCAGAGCCCATCTGCTGCTTCACAACGGGTACACCCACACGCTCGCCCCAGATACACAACTGCTCTACGGCAGCGGCACGGAAGGTATCGGCAGCGCCCAGATAGACCTTCTTGCCAGCCTGCTTAAACTGCCAAGCCAACTTACCTATGGTGGTAGTCTTGCCCACACCATTGACACCCACTACGAGTATCACGTAGGGCTTATGGTCAACGGGCAGGTCCCAATTCTCATTATCCTCGGTATTGTTCTCAGCCAGCAAGGCGGCTATCTCGTCGCGCAGAATACCGTTGAGCTCACTGGTCGACACATATTTGTCGCGAGCCACACGCTCCTCGATGCGCTCAATAATCTTCAACGTGGTGTCCACGCCTACATCGCTGGTTATCAGCACCTCTTCCAGGTTGTCCAGCACGTCGTCATCGACTTTCGACTTACCCGCGATGGCGCGTGTCAGTTTGTCAAACACCGAGGTCTTGGTCTTTTCAAGACCTTTGTCCAGCGTTTCCTCTTGCTTCTTCTTACTAAAAAAATCAAACAATCCCATATTCGAATACGTATTTCAAACTGCAAAATTACAAAGAATTTCCGACCTACGCAAGACTTATAACATTTCTTTAAAAAAAATCAACTGCGGTAGCAAATTTTTCACTTTTCACTTTTCACTTTTCACTTTATTTTATTACCTTTGCACCCGAAATTGCAATTTTACACATAAAAATGATACTTGAGAAGATAAACCAACTCCTTCAGCAGGTTGACACGCTGGAGGCCAAAAATGCTGAGGAAGTAGAGCAGCTGAGACTCAAATACCTAAGTAAAAAAGGTGAGTTGAACGAGCTGATGAGCGACTTCCGCAACGTGCCCGCTGACCAGAAGAAAGAGGTGGGCGTAAAGATTAACGAACTGAAACAGCGCATCACCGACCGCATCAACCAGTTGCGCGAGGAGTGCACCATGCAGGACGCTGGCGACGAAGCCATCGACCTGACCCGCACCCCCTACCCCATACAGCTCGGCACACGCCATCCGTTGACCATCGTGACCAACGAGATTATCGACATCTTCAGCCGCATGGGCTTCGTGCTGGCCGACGGTCCTGAGGTAGAGGACGATCTGCATGTATTTACCCGCATGAACTTTGCTGCCGACCATCCTGCCCGCGATATGCAGGACACATTCTTCGTGTCTCAGCATCCTAACGATGTAACGAAAAACATCCTGTTGCGCTCTCATACTTCGAGTGTTCAGGCTCGCGTGATGGAGCAGATGCACACCGAGGACGGCAAGCTCACCGCTCCTATCCGCGTCATCTGTCCTGGCCGTGTGTATCGTAACGAGGCTATTACCGCCCGTGCACACTGTTTCTTCCATCAGGTAGAAGGTTTGTATATCGATAAGAACGTATCGTTTACCGACC
>CAZIKA010000031.1:0-21077 GCA_964539705.1 uncultured Prevotella sp.
ACTGGTTCTACCACTATCCTGCACGCTGTTGTTAAGGGTGAGGTAACTGTTGAGGATATCAACGCTGCTATGAAGGCTGCTCAGAACGAGAGCTTCGGTTACACAGAGGAGAAGCTGGTTTCTAGCGACATCATCGGTATGAAGTTCGGTTCACTGTTCGACGCTAACCAGACCATGGTTTCTAAGATCGGTGACGGCAACTCTCTCGTACAGGTTGTTGCTTGGTACGACAATGAGAACTCTTACACTTCTCAGATGGTTCGCACCATTAAGTACCTCGCTGAGCTGAAATAAGCTTATTTGAGAATACTCAATAAAATTAGGACTCTCGAAGTAATTTCGGGAGTCCTTTCTTTTTGTTGCGTATATATAAAAGAATGTAGGGCTATATCTTGTTGATATCCACATAGCCGTGAGTAACGGCATAGATGGTAAGGGCCGACACGCTCTTCATTCCCAGCTTCTCCATGATATTCTTTCGATGGGTCACCACCGTAGCCAGACCAATATGTAACTTGTCGGCTATCTCCTTGTTGATATAACCCTGAACGATAAGTGACATCACCTCTATCTCACGGTCACTCAGTATCTTTTGAGTCAGGATGGGAGGCATAGGTGGAAGATTGCGCCCTTTGTCGTGCCCCATCTGGTTAAGGGCGAGCAACGAACGTATGAGTTCCCGCTCAGGCACATTGATACAAATAGAATGGAAGGTACCCAACTGGCTGCTGTCGTTGAGAGCAAGGGTGAGAACAATAGTCTGTCGCGGGTGAAGGGCAAAGAACGCCCTGTTCTCAATGACAATGTTCATGGCCACGAAATAATGCATATAGTGCTCTGGATGATTGGCCATGAACTCTGTCATGCTGCCAAAGCAGTCAATTTCTGCTATGGGCATCACGTTCTGAATCAGTTGCTTTAGACCAATACTTGAGAGTGTATTGGTATCTATTATGGCAATTTTAGGGCGGTTGTACTTCATATGGGTGACAAAGGTACAAATAAGTGAGGAGAAATGCAAGGAAAATGCTAATAATTATTAAAAATAGAAAGATATTGATGAGATTCTGTTGAACGAAAAGAAAAAATTACTACATTTGCAAAGTGTTTTTCATGGTATTAGATTATTAAGGTTAATTACAGAAGATTGATTGTCGAGAGACTACGCAATCTTCACAATCAAAGCAATTAACTTTTTAATTGCAAAAAAAAGGGAGCCTGCGAAGGTTCCCTTTTCCTTTGTATATTACCTTGTTATTAATAGCTGCGGGCAATGATGACGCGGGCCTTAGAAGGCTTACCGCTGACCATATCCACACCAGGTGTCTGCTCAACGCCGAAGGGCACGCAGCGGATAGTGGCCTGTGTCTCTTCCTTGATCTGTGCCTCTGTCTCGGCAGTGCCGTCCCAGTGGCAGAGGAAGAAACCACCGTCCTTCACACGCTCCTTGAACTCCTCGTAGTTGTCGCACTCGTAGATGCGTTCATCACGATATTTGCGGGCTTTCTCGAAGATATTCTTCTGGATATCCTCCAACAGCTGCTCCACATACTCTGCGATGCCTTCGATAGAACGGGTCTCTTTCTCCAAGGTATCGCGACGCATGACCTCAATTGTGCCATTCTCCAAGTCACGGGCACCCAGAACGAGACGCACGGGAACGCCTTTCAGCTCGTAGTCAGCGAACTTAAATCCAGGACGCTTGTTGTCAGAATCATCAAACTTCACGCTGATACCCTTTTTGCTCAGTGCCTCGATGATAGGAGCCACCTCCTTATTAACTTGCTCCATCTGCTCAGGTTTCGTTGCGATAGGAATGATAACAACCTGGATAGGAGCCAGACGTGGAGGCAACACTAGACCGTTGTCATCAGAGTGTGTCATGATAAGCGCACCAATCAGACGGGTAGATACGCCCCATGATGTAGCCCATACGTATTCTGGCTTGTTCTCCTTGTTTAAGTATGTGACTTCAAATGCTTTAGCAAAGTTTTGCCCAAGGAAATGTGAAGTACCGCTCTGTAGGGCTTTACCATCCTGCATCATTGCCTCAATGGTATAGGTATCGAGGGCGCCGGCAAAGCGCTCTGTTTCACTCTTCACACCCTGAACCACAGGTACAGCCATCCACTCCTCAGCAAACTTAGCATAGACCTTCAGCATCTTCTTTGCTTCCTCTTCAGCCTCCTCACGGGTAGCGTGAGCTGTATGGCCTTCCTGCCACAGGAACTCAGAAGTGCGAAGGAAAGGACGAGTGCGCATCTCCCAGCGCATCACGTTACACCACTGGTTGCACATCAAGGGCAGATCGCGCCAAGAGTGAATCCAGTTCTTATAGGTGTTCCAGATAATAGTCTCTGAGGTAGGGCGTACGATAAGTTCTTCTTCCAACTTAGCGCTGGGGTCAACTTCCACACCGCTCTTATCGTCTTTTGCACGCAGACGATAATGGGTCACAACGGCACACTCCTTAGCAAAGCCTTCTACATGCTCAGCCTCACGACTCAGAAAGGACTTTGGAATTAGCAGGGGGAAATAGGCATTCTGTGCACCCGTCTCTTTGAACATACGATCCAGTTCGTGCTGCATCTTCTCCCAGATAGCATAACCGTAGGGCTTAATCACCATACATCCACGTACGGCAGACTGCTCAGCCAAGTCAGCTTTAACAACAAGATCGTTGTACCACTGACTATAATTTTCGGCACGTTTTGTTAAATCTTTTAATTCTTTTGCCATGTTTTATCCTCTATTTTGAAAAATTTTGTGCAAAGGTACAAAAAAAAGGAGAATTGTGAATTGTGAATTGAGATTTTTTTCTATCTTTGCATTCGAAAACAAATTTGTTTAACATTTTTATTACTAAAAACGTACTATTATGAAATCAATGAAAACAATCATCCTCGCTCTTTGTGCAGGAATGGTAATGGCAGGTTGTAGCAACTTGGCCAAGGGAACAACTATTGGTGCAGCCAGTGGTGCTGTGCTGGGTGCTATTGTTGGTAAGATGGCTGGTAACACCGCTGTTGGTGCCGCTGTAGGTACTGCTGTTGGTGCTGGTACTGGTGCTCTGATTGGCAAGCACATGGATAAGGTGAAGGCTGAGGCCGAAGCAGTAAAGAATGCCCAGGTAGAGAGTGTTACCGATGCTAACGGTCTGCAGGCTGTGAAGCTGACCTTCGATTCTGGTATCCTGTTTGCCACAAACAAGGCTACTCTGAATGCAAGTTCAAAGGCAGCTTTGGATCAGTGTGCTACACTGTTGAAGAATAATGTAGACTGTGATATCGCTATCTTCGGTCACACTGACAATACCGGTTCTGACGCTATCAACAATCCTCTGTCAGTAAACCGTGCAAAGGCTGTGAACAGCTATCTGCTGAGTAAGGGCGTTAGCAGCACTCAGATTCGCACCGTTGACGGTCAGGGTTCTACCAACCCCGTTGCCGACAACAGTACTGCTGCCGGTCGTCAGCAGAACCGTCGTGTGGAGATTTACATGTATGCTTCTCAGGCAATGATTCAGGCTGCTGAGGCAGGTACACTGAAATAATTTGAATGAAGAATCTGCTTAACAAAGCACGCAAGATAGCCCAATGGGGCTTAGCATTATTTTTCGGCACTACCATCTTATCGGTGGTAGTGCTGAAGTTTTTTCCCGTATACTATACTCCCCTGATGTTTATTCGTCTATTCCAGTTGGACGAGATAAAACTCAGTCATGAGTGGGTGTCGTTGGACAAGATGTCACCGTCGATGCCCATTGCCGTGATGGGTAGCGAGGATGCAAATTTTCAGGAGCACTGGGGCTTTGACTTCAAAGCTATCCAGGAGGCTGCCGAGCACAACAAGAAGTATCCCAAGAAAAACAAACACGGAGCTTCCACTATTAGTCAACAAACGGCAAAGAACGTATTCCTTTGGCCTGGGCGTACAAAGGGATTGGTATGGGTACGTAAAGGGTTGGAAGCCTACTTTACTATCTTAATAGAGGTGTTCTGGTCGAAGGAACGCATCATGGAGGTCTATCTTAATTCCATAGAGACCGGTCCAGGTATATACGGTGTACAAGCCGTTGCTCACGAACATTTTGGATGCGATGTCAAAGACCTAACAGCTAGCCAGTGTGCACTGATTGCTGCTACACTGCCTAACCCTCGTCGTTTCAGTAGTCAACACCCCAGTCGTTATATAAAAAAACGCCAACGTTGGATTCTTAACAACATGCGTTACGTAAAACCACTGGAGAAATAAAAAAAACTTTTGTTGATTGTTTGGTTATTTGGGAAAAGTTTATTAACTTTGCCCCTCAGATGTATTATTAATAACTTAAAAATAAATCAAATGGAAAACAACGCTCAACTCATTGCTCAGTGCGAGGCACAGGCAAAGGTATGGCTCTCTCCTGCATTTGACGAGGAGACACGTAAGGAAGTTCAGGCTATGCTTGATTCAGAGGATAAAAACGCCCTTATCGACGCATTCTATCAGAATCTGGAATTTGGTACAGGTGGCCTGCGTGGCATCATGGGTGCAGGTACCAACCGTATGAATAAATATATCGTAGGAATGGCTACTCAGGGGTTTGCTAATTATATCAATAAGGCATTCCCAAACATGCAGCCCGCAGTAGTTGTAGGTCACGACTGTCGTAACAACGGACGTATGTTTGCGGAGACCGTAGCTGATATTTTCTCTGCTAATGGTATTAAGGTGTATCTCTTCGAGAGCCTTCGTCCTACACCAGAGATTTCTTTCGCTATCCGTCAGTTGAAGTGTCAGGCCGGTGTTAACGTAACTGCTTCTCACAACCCCCGTGAATATAATGGTTATAAGGCATACTGGGACGATGGTGCTCAGGTGCTGGCTCCTCACGATAAGGGTATTATCGACGAGGTAAACAAGGTGAAGATTGAGGATGTGAAGTTCCAGGGTAATAAGGACTTGATTATCCCTATCGGTGGTGAAATGGACTGGGATTATATCCAGGCTGTTAAGGAGGCTATGGTAGATCAGGATGTTATCCTGCGTCAGAAAGACCTCAACATCGTTTATTCGCCCATGCACGGCACAGGTCGCGTGATTATTCCTATGGCTCTTCGTTCATGGGGATTCCAGAATATCCACGTAGTGCCTGAGCAGATGGTGATTGATGGTAACTTCCCAACTGTTGTTTCTCCCAACCCCGAGAATGCAGAGGCTATGACATTGGGTATGAAACTCGGTACGAAGTTGAATGCCGACTTGGTGATTGCATCAGACCCCGATGCCGATCGTCTGGCCATTGTTTGCCGCAACGCAAAGGGCGAGTGGGAAATTCTGAATGGTAACCAGACATGTATGATGTTCTGCTGGTATATCATTGCTAACAAGAAGAAACTTGGTCAGCTAAAGGGTAACGAGTTCCTCGTAAAGACCATCGTAACTACTGAGGTGATTGCAGAGATTGCCAAGAAGAACGGTGTGGAACTGATGGACTGTTACACAGGCTTCAAATGGATTGCCAACGAGATTCGTGTGAACGAGGGCAAGAAGAAGTATATCGGTGGTGGTGAGGAGTCATTCGGCTTCCTGCCATTTGACAAGGTTCGCGATAAGGACTCTCCAGCATCTATCTGCCTTATCTGTGAGATTGCATCATGGGCACGTGATAATGGTATGACCCTCTACGACCTGCTAATGAATATTTATAAGGAGTATGGCTTCTCAAAGGAATATACCATCAATGTGGTTCGTCCAGGTAAGACCGGTGCTGATGAGATTAAGCAAATGATGGTCGACTTCCGTGGTGCCAAGGCTCCCAAGTCACTTGCTGGTAGTAAGATAATCTGCACAAAGGACTATCAGACACTGACAGCTACTGACGCCGCAGGCAATGTAACGAAGCTCAATATGCCAGATACATCAAATGTGCTGCAGTGGTTCTGCGAGGATGGTACGAAAGTCTCTGTTCGTCCTTCTGGTACAGAGCCTAAGATTAAGTTCTACACAGAGGTGAAGGATGCTAGTTTCAAGGGAGCTGCTGATTATGAACGCTGCACAAAGGCTGCAGAAGCCAAGATTGAGGCTCTGAAGAAAGACTTGAATCTCTAAGGGCTTATGATAGAATATCTCTTAAGTAATATGTGGGCAGTATGGTCGGTAATAGCAGTTCTAGGACTGATTATCGAACTGTCATCAGGTGACTTCTTTGTTATCTGCTTCTCAATAGGGGCTGTTGGCGCTGCCATTGCAGCCCCCTTTTCCAATATTTACATACAATTAGGTGTTTTTGTGGTAGTTACGGCGTTGAGCATATTCCAAGTACGACCATTTGCTTTGAAATATTTGCACAAGAATGATGACAATCGTGTCAGTAATGCTGATGCGTTGATTGGACAGACAGGACGTGTGAGTCAGACCATCCCCGTAGGAGAATATGGACGTGTGGCAATAGGTGGTGACGATTGGAAAGCGAAGTCTGATAGTAATGAACCACTGTCTGTTGGTACTGCCGTCAAAGTCGTTGACTGTCAGAGCATCATTATCACAGTAGAGAAAATCTAAAAACTAACAAGGTATAGTTATGGAATTGACATTCTATTTTTTAGCCGCAGCCATCTTTCTGGTTATCGTTTTTGCGAGGATGGCACTTGTTATCATCCCTCAGTCAGAGACTAAGATTATTGAGCGTTTGGGACGTTATCATGCCACGTTGAAACCTGGTATCAACCTTATCATTCCCTTCATTGATAGGCCAAAGAATGTCGTGGTACTGAAGTATGGACGCTATGTCTATTCTAATAATATTGATCTGCGTGAACAAGTATATGACTTCCCAAAGCAGAATGTGATTACGAAGGATAATATCCAGATGGAAATCAATGCGTTGTTGTATTTCCAGATTATGGATCCCTTCAAAGCTACATACGAGATTAACAACCTGCCCAACGCTATTGAGAAGTTGACACAGACCACTCTGCGTAACATCATCGGTGAGCTGGAACTAGATGAGACACTGACTTCTCGTGATACAATCAATACCAAGTTGCGTGCTGTTCTTGATGATGCTACCGACAAGTGGGGCGTGAAAGTTAATCGAGTAGAACTGCAAGATATCACACCTCCTTCATCAGTACTTAATGCGATGGAGAAGCAGATGCAGGCAGAGCGTAACAAGCGTGCGCAGATTCTGACTTCTGAAGGTGAGAAAGCAGCAGAGATTTTGGCATCAGAAGGAGAGAAGACTGCAACTATCAATCGTGCAGAAGCTGCAAAGCAGGAGGCTATACTTACTGCAGAAGGTGAGGCTCAGGCTCGTATTCGCAAGGCGGAAGCCGAAGCTAAGGCTATTGAACTCATTACTCAGGCAGTAGGTAAGAGTTCTAATCCCGCCAACTACCTTTTGGCTCAGAAGTATATCCAGATGCTTGAGGAGTTGGCTCAGGGCGATAAGACAAAGACTGTCTATCTACCATATGAGGCTACCAACTTAATGGGAAGTATCGGCGGTATCAAAGATTTGTTCAAGAGTGAATAAAGACTGAATAAAGTCTGAATAAAAAGAACGAAATGTGAAAGAAATACACTTTTTCTTTTGCATTTCGTTTGATTTTTAGTAACTTTGCAGCCGAATTAGACTGCATACACTATGGTATACAATATTTTCAAGGGACTTGGCATTGCTCTTGTTACCCCTTTTAAGCAGGATGGCTCTGTTGATTACGAAGCATTGTTGCGTTTGGTAGAGTATCAACTGGATAACGGAGCTGACTTTTTTTGTATTCTTGCTACAACAGGTGAGACACCAACACTTACCGCAGAAGAAAAACAGCGCATCAAGGATTTAGTCGTTGAGAAAGTACAGGCACGCGTTCCCATCTTGATGGGATGTGGTGGTAATAATACGGCTGCTGTTGTAGAGGAACTGAAGAATGGCGATTTCAAGGGAATTGATGGTATACTGAGTGTTTGTCCTTACTACAACAAACCTTCACAGGAGGGACTCTATCAGCACTTTAAGGCAATTGCTGCAGCAACATCTCTTCCTGTTGTCCTATACAATGTTCCTGGGCGCACAGGTGTCAACCTGAAAGCAGAGACTACTGTTCGTCTCGCTCGTGATTGTCAAAATATTGTGGCTATCAAGGAAGCTTCAGGTAACTTGGAACAGGTGGATGAAATTATTAAGAACAAGCCTGCCGACTTCGATGTGATTTCTGGTGATGACTCTCTGACGTTCCCAATGGTATCTTGTGGTGCAGTAGGTGTGATTTCTGTTATTGGAAATGCATTACCAAAGGAGTTCTCGAAGATGATTCGCTTGCAGATGCGGGGAGAGTATGATCCTGCCCGCAAAATTCATCATCGCTTTACCGACTTATTCTCTTTGCTTTTTGTCGATGGTAACCCTGCCGGTGTAAAGGCTATGCTTCATGAGATGGGCTTCATTGAGAATGTGTTGCGTCTGCCTCTGGTGCCTACACGCATTAGCACTAAGCAACGCATGAGTGAGCTGCTTAGGGAGTTGAAGATATAATTAATTGTAGTCTTTTCTCTTCTATTTTATTTTGTTGATGTTTTTCAAGGCTGCTTTTGCTGCCAATACGGCTCGTCTCCAATCGGTATCGAGTGAGAAACGCGTAATACTTTTGGAATCGTTGAAGTAGCTTAACACCAATTCGGTATCTTTGTCATTGAACAACGGGTTGGAATAGCTAGCGTCCATATATGCCCTGATAATTTTTTTCTGGTGATTGGCTGGCATATTCTTGCTTTCAATAAGTGATCTAGTGTAGTTGGTGATAAAGACATTCAACGACAGTGCTTCTTTGTCGAGCAAGGTAGCAGAAGAGTCTGGAAATTCTTCCTTCATTTTGATAGCCAAATAATTTAGTGCGTCAAGCTTGAACATACTGAACTTCCTAACCAACAGTTCTGCTGTTGGGTCGTTGACTTTCGCTTGGGCGTTTCGTCTTATTTCTGTAAATATCTCCTGTGCTGACAGCGTTGTGGAAACGGATAGAAACAGGAGAAGAGAAAGGAGGAACTTCTTCATGTTTAAATATGTTTGATAAGTTGTTTTCTATGTGTAAAGCAGGCAGGAAGTTCTTCTTCATAGTGTGTTACCATGATCAGCGTCTTGCCTGGTAATTGACTATATGTTTGAATGATTTCTTTTACTAGTTGACGGTTCTGGCTGTCTAAGCCATGAAGCGGTTCATCGAGAATCAATAACCTGGGGGCTTTGACGAAGGCACGAGCCAATAACGCCATACGCTGTTCTCCGCTAGAAAGGGTTAGGAACGGACGATCTGCCAGATCTTCAATACCAAAGATGTCCATCCACCAGCGACATTGATTACGTTCCGACTCATTAGCTCGTGTATAGAGCCCCACAGTGTCTTTTAATCCACTGGCTACTACCTGAATGGCAGGAATGTTGTGTTGATAGGAGCGATGCATCTCAGGCGATACGTAGCCGATGGCTCGTTTGATATCCCATATACTCTCACCACTACCTCGTTGCTTTCCGAAGAGGCGGATATCATTGGCATAGGCTTGTGGATTATCTGCACAGATAAGGGAAAGAAGGGTGGACTTTCCACTTCCATTAGGTCCTGACAATGCCCAGCATTCTCCTTGTCGTATCACCCAGTCAAGGTCCTTCAGTATGGTACGGTTGTCATAGCGGATGCAAACCTGATTGAAACACACAACTTCGTCATTGTCAGTCTTTGATGCTGATGTGTCTGCTAACGATAGTATTGCATGATGTCGTTGAGGGTCTAAGTGGTGGAGTGGGGCGCGGAATTCTTCTTCCGGTGTTATCCAGATAATCTCATCGACATAATCGGGAATATTCTCCTCGCGTGCAATTACCATATATATAATAAGGTGTTGCTCTCTGGCAAGGAGTGGGAACAGTTGGTTAAGTTGTTGGCGTGTCTCTGCATCAAGTCCGATAAATGGATTATCAAGGATGAGAGTCTCAGGTTGTGCCAACAATGTTTTGATGAGTTGGAACTTTCGTAGTTCACCGCTACTCAAACTAATCACATATTTATCGAGAAGTGGCTCGAAATCAAACAGTGTATATAGTTTCTGTAATAGTTGACGGCGTTCTGCTGTATCATCCCCTGTTTGACGATATACCTTCTGCAGAATATCCCCTACATGTGGTGTCTCGTTGTCTATGTCGTGCTGGTTCCAACGTAACTGCAAGTAGTATACTCTGTCAGTAGCAGCACCATAGGTATCGCAGAAGGCGATATAGCGTACACGACTACTGGCCATCTGCTTACGCATCTGTTCAACATAGGCAGTCTTACCGCTTCCATTACGTCCAACGATAGCTATTATTTTGGAGCTTTCCATACCTTGTCTTGATTTTTATTGACGAAATCCTTCCATCCACGATAATGTGGTGCATCTGTTTCTGGACGTCCCATCTGCAGGAAATGGCAATAAGCAGCAGCAAGCGCATCGGTAGCATCCATGAAACGTCCCATTTCCTCATTGGGAATATGTAAAAGGCGTTGGAGCATACCGGCAACTTGTTCCTTAGAAGCTGTACCATTACCAGTCAGAGCCATCTTGATTTTCATAGGGGCATATTCATGGATAGGCACACTATGCTGAATAGATGCAGCAATGGCTACACCTTGAGCACGCCCAAGTTTGAGCATAGATTGTACGTTTTTTCCAAAGAAAGGAGCCTCGATAGAGAGTTCGTCTGGCAGATAAGCATCAATAATACCTGAAACACGCTCGTAGATATGTCCCAACTTCAAATAGGCATCATCATATTTCCTCAGGTCGATGATACCCATCGTCACCATCTGTGCCTTACCGTCGACAACCCTCAGGATGCCGTATCCCATGATGTTTGTTCCAGGGTCAATACCCATGATGACCTTTTCCTTCATGCTGCAAAGGTAGTGTTAAATTTGCAGATACGCACATTATTATATTTATTTTAACCAGAAAACAGAAAAATTATATCTCAAAAAATTTGTGAAATCAGAAAAAATGTTTACTTTTGCAGCAGTAATAACAATATAACCATAGGCCGTGGTATGTTAGAAACTGAAAAACTCGAGTCACAAATTCAAAAAAGCGACTATAAGATTCTCATAGTTGATGACGTTGTAAGCAATGTACTTCTGTTGAAGATTCTGCTTACAAACGAGAAGTATCAAGTATGCACAGCAAATTGTGGTAATATGTGCATTGAGCAGGCTAAGGCAGAAAAGCCCGACTTGATTCTGCTCGATGTGATGATGCCTGATATTACTGGCTTTGATGCAGCACAGATTCTTAAAAAAGATCCCGAGACGTCACATATACCTATTATCTTCTTGACGGCTTTGAATAATCCTAGCGATCTGGTGCATGGATTCCAGGTGGGTGCAAGTGACTTCTTGACAAAGCCTTTCAATAAGGAAGAATTGGTAGTGCGTGTGTTCCACCAGATAAAACTGGTGGCTGCTACCCGTATTATTGAGAAGCAAAACGCAGAATTGCGTGCCACGATAGGCAATCGTGATAAGATGTATTCGGTCATTGCGCACGATTTGCGTTCTCCTATGGCCAGCATTCGTATGGTGCTTAATCTGGTCGTTGCATCTGCTTCACCTGATATGGTTGGTGCTGAATTGTACGAATTATTGGACAAAGCCAATAAGGAGTCGGAAGATGTGCATGATCTTTTGGATAATCTTTTGAAATGGACTAAGAGCCAGACGGGACGTTTGAATGTCGTGATGCAGGATTTGGACCTCAACGACATTATTCCTGGTGTGGTTGACATTTTTGAGATGATTGCCCAAACCAAACAAATCAAGCTTAATTATATGGGAAGCAATGTCCCTGTTATTGTAACTGCCGATAATGATATGCTGAAGACAGTTGTGCGTAACTTTATGTCCAATGCAATAAAATTCTCTCCAGAGAATAGTTCGGTAGATATTCAATTGACTACAGATGGTGACAATGCAAAAATCAGCGTACGCGATCATGGAGTTGGCATTGCACCAGAACGTCTGAACAGTATTTTCAATAAAGGCGAGACTACCTATGGAACTGGTGGTGAGGAAGGCTCTGGCTTAGGTTTGCAACTCTGTCAGGACTTTGCCAGCAAGATTGGTGGCTACTGCACCGTGGAATCTGTTCTTGGAGACGGTTCAACGTTCAGTGTCTTTGTCCCTTTGAAGAAATAAGATAAGGAAAAAATAAAAAAAGGTAATCATTTTTTTGTCAGTTACAAATAAAATGATTACCTTTGCATTCGATTTCAGAACAACGTTTCGACTCTTGAAGCGTTTCTTATGACAAAATCACCGTTTATTTTTTAAATAATACGTAAAACGTATCACAGTATTCTGTATGTATACTAAAGAACAACTTGAAAACATGGCAGTTCCAGAACTGATGGAAGTTGCTGCAAAATTAGGTATTAAAGTGTCGCAGAACGACTCCTTGGAAACTGTAATTTACGATATCTTAGATAAGGCTGCTATCGATAGTGCAGCTACGGAGGATGCTGCTCCTAAGCGCAAGCGTACCCGTATTGCAAAGAAAGATACAGATAAGGTTTATACTGTCAGTGGTGATGAAGGGGAAAATCTTGATATGAAAGGCAAGAAAACGAAGAAAGTAGAGACCCCCTCATTATTTTCTGATACCCCAGAAACAGTATCTGTCGAAGCTGATGATGAAAAAGAAGAGGCAAAGCCTGCACCCAAGAAACGTGGTCGCAAGTCGAAGGCTGAACTTGCAGCTGAGAAAGAGGCTGCAGAACAGCAGGAGATGCAGGAGAATGAAATGCCTGTCGATACTGCTGTAGAAGAAGAGATTGCTGTTCCGGAGGCTGCGGAGGATATTCCCTCGACATCTGCCGACGAGGAAATGTTGGCCAGCCTGCAGGAAAAGATGTCAAAGCGTCGCGAGGAAGACCATGTTCCTGCTAATAATGGTGAGTATTGGGAAGGCGATCCAGGCGATGGCACCGATTTCATCACCGTTGTTGATTTGCCCATTGAGGATCAGGCTGCTCTTCCTACGCTCGATATGTTTGATCGCCCAATGGCTGTTCAGAAAGAGCCAGCCTATCAGTCGCCAGTTCAACAGCCAGAGCTAAATGAGGCACGATACGACTTTGCTGATATCATCGATGGCAATGGTGTATTGGAACTGCTTCAAGACGGTTATGGATTCCTTCGCTCTAGCGACTACAATTACCTTTCATCGCCTGATGATATCTATGTCTCTCCGCAGCAGATTAAGAAATATAGTCTAAAGACGGGTGATGTCGTTGAATGCACCGTGCGTCCTCCTCATGACAATGAGAAGTACTTTGCTTTATCAACTGTAAAATCTATCAATGGACGTGATCCTATGGAGGTACGCGACCGTGTGTCGTTCGAGCATCTGACACCACTTTTTCCGGAAGAGAAATTCATGCTTTGTGGTGATCCTTCTACAACCAATCCCTCAACCCGTATCGTTGACCTGTTTGCGCCTATCGGTAAGGGACAGCGTGCATTGATTGTAGCTCAGCCAAAGACAGGTAAGACAATTCTGATGAAGGACGTCGCCAATGCTATTGCTGCTAATCATCCTGAGGCCTATATCATGATGCTGCTGATTGACGAGCGTCCTGAGGAGGTAACTGATATGAGTCGTACGGTGAATGCCGAGGTTATAGCGTCTACCTTTGATGAACCTGCTGATCGTCATGTTAAGATTGCTGGTATTGTTTTGGAGAAAGCTAAGCGTATGGTAGAGTGTGGACACGATGTGGTTATTTTCCTTGATTCTATTACGCGTTTGGCTCGTGCTTACAATACTGTTTCCCCTGCCAGTGGTAAGGTGCTGACTGGTGGTGTTGATGCCAATGCTCTTCAGAAACCAAAGCGTTTCTTTGGCGCAGCCCGTAATATCGAGGGTGGTGGCTCGCTGACAATCATTGCTACGGCATTGGTAGATACGGGCTCAAAGATGGACGAGGTTATCTTCGAGGAATTCAAGGGTACAGGTAACTCTGAGATCCAATTGGATCGCATGCTCTCTAATAAGCGCGTATTCCCAGCACTCAACCTTGTTCAATCATCTACTCGTCGTGATGACCTGCTGCAAGATCCTACCACGCTTAATCGTATGTGGATTATTCGTAAGTTCATTGCAGAGATGAATCCTATTGAGGCGATGAATACCGTTCGAGACCGCTTGGTGCAGAGTCGCAATAATGAGGAATTCCTCATGTCAATGAATGGATAAAATGCTTATTTGACTATAATATTTGCCGCAGACACTTTGTTCTGCGGCTTTTTTTTCACTTTTTACCTTAAATGTTTCGCTGTTTCAGAAAATAGTTGTAAATTTGTCGCTGCAAACAAAAGATATTATATAATTATATAAACACTTAAAAACATAAGTAATGGCAAAGATCGTAACATTGGGCGAGATTATGCTTCGCCTGTCGCCTCAGGGCAACGACCGTTTTATTCAGAGTGAATCTTTCCGTATCATCCCTGGTGGTGGTGAGGCAAACGTTGCTATCTCAGTGGCAAACTATGGTCACGAAGCATACTTCGTTTCAAAACTTCCTAAGCACGAGATTGGACAGATTGCAGTGAACGCTATGCGTCGCTATGGCGTAAATACCGATTTCATTGCCCGTGGTGGAGATCGCGTAGGTCTGTATTACGCTGAGACAGGTGCTTCTATGCGTCCTTCTAAGGTGATTTATGACCGTGCTCATTCATCTATTGCAGAGGCTACTCCTGCAGATTTCGACTTCGACAAGATTATGGAAGGTGCTGCTTGGTTCCATTGGAGTGGTATCACCCCAGCTATCAGCGATAAGGCTGCCGAGTTGACGAAACTCGCTTGTGAAGCAGCTAAGCGTCATGGCGTTACTGTTTCTGTTGACCTGAACTTCCGTAAGAAACTGTGGACCAGCGAGAAGGCTATCTCTATCATGCGCCCCTTGATGAAGTATGTTGACGTATGCATTGGCAATGAGGAAGATGCAGAGCTCTGCCTGGGCTTCAAACCCGATGCAGACGTAGAGGGCGGTCAGACCGATGCTTCTGGTTATGAGGGTATCTTCAAGCAGATGATGAAGGAGTTTGGCTTCAAGTATGTTGTTTCTACGCTGCGTGAGAGCTACAGCGCAACCTTCAATGGCTGGAAGGCTCTTATCTACGATGGTAAGGAGTTCTATCAGTCAAAGCGTTACGAGATCAATCCTATCATCGACCGCGTAGGTGGTGGTGACTCTTTCTCTGGTGGTTTGATTCACGGTTTGCTGACAAAGGCTACACAGGGCGAGGCTCTCGAGTTTGCTGTTGCTGCTTCTGCTTTGAAGCATACCATCAATGGTGACTTCAACCTTGTTTCTGTTGAAGAGGTAGAGGCATTGGCAGGTGGCAATGCTAATGGTAGAGTACAACGCTGATTTGCGTTGTCGTAATATCGTAATAACGTTATAACGTAAAATTGCTAAGAAATGGCAAAATTTGATAAGATAGCAGTTCTGAAGAAGATTGGTGATACTGGTATGGTACCCGTGTTCTACCATAAGGATCTTGAGACCTGTAAGAATGTAGTGAAAGCCTGCTACGAAGGTGGTGTACGTGCTTTCGAGTTTACGAATCGTGGCGACTTCGCTCAGGAGATCTTTGGAGAACTGGTGAAGTGGGCTGACAAGGAGTGCCCAGAGTTGGCATTGGGTATCGGTTCTATCGTTGATGCCCCCACAGCAGCTATGTATATCCAGTTGGGTGCCTGCTTCGTCGTAGGTCCGCTGCTGAATCCTGATATCGCTCCTGTGTGCAACCGCCGTTTGGTGCCTTACTGCCCTGGTTGTATGACTGTTAGCGAGATTGGTAAGGCTCAGGAGTTAGGCTGTGACCTCACTAAGGTATTCCCCGGTGATGTGGTAGGTCCTAATATGGTGAAGGGACTTAAGGCTCCTATGCCTTGGTCAAAGATTATGGTGACAGGTGGTGTTGCACCAGAAGAGGAGAATCTTACCAAGTGGTTCAAGGCTGGCGTGTTCTGCGTTGGTATGGGCTCAAAGCTGTTCCCCTCTGATAAGGTGAAGGCAGGCGACTGGCAGTATGTCACCGACAAGTGTAAGGAGGCGCTTGGCTATGTGGCTAAGGCACGCGCTTAAGCTCCTGCTACCAATATCAATTCTTTCAGCTTGTTCACCGTCTGATAGGCAAGCGGTGGACAAGCTGAATTCTTTTTCCTATGCCTATCATTATAGAAATCTTGATTCCACAGAGCACTATGCACGTTTGGCTTTGACAGAGGCTAAACAACAGCAGTATGCTGATGGACAGGCCGAAGCACTCAATAATCTGGCGTTCGTTGATATTATCAGAATGCACTATCCTGATGCCCATTCACACCTGGATAGTATATTGTCTATTACAGATAATCAGTTAGAACGCCTGATAGCCAATATCCAGATGATGCGTCTCTGTCAGCGTCAATCCCAGAACCGCGAGTTCTATGATTGTCGCGAACAGGCTCAGCGTGCTCTACAGCGTATCGATGAGGATCGAAAGCAGCTATCTGAACGTCAATTGCAACGTCTGCTCTATGCTGAGACTGAGATGGCTATCGTTACTTCCACCTATTATTATTATGTAGGATTAGAACGCCAATCGGCAGAGGCATTGCAGAAGATACGTCCTGATATTGAGACAGATACGGTGCAATTCCTCAACTATCTCTACAACGTAGGTGCAGGCGGTATCATCAATCAAGGATCGCAGCAAGAAATCGTTCAGATCGAGTTCGATTACCTGATGCGTTGCTTCCTGCTGTCTCGTCAGGTTGACTGTCCATTCTTTATGGCGAATTCGCTGGAGGCTCTTGCCGAACATCTTAGTGTCGACGAGTATCGTCAGCAACTCACAGCTGATAATCAGCCCGCTTTGAAGTTCATTAATCCTGAGAATGTTCCTGATGACCAGTTGCCACTCTGGCTGGCGGAGAATGCATTGTCTCTTTTCCAACAGTATGGCGATACCTATCAGATAGCAGGTTCCTATCGTACCTTGGCATCCTGCTGTATGAAGCACGAAGACTATGTTGGAGCCCTGTATAATCTGGAACAGTCGTTGAGTGATACGCTTATCTTCCAGGCTCCAGACCTGGTGGCCAGTATTCGTGAGCAGTTGTGTGTAGCCTATTCTGCTATCGACGACAAAATGTCGAGTGACTTCAACCGCAATGCCTATCTTGATTTGCAGGATCGTACACGTCAGGATCAAAGGCTTGAAGCTCGTGCTAATCAATTGGAGCAATCGCTTACTCAGCTTAACCTGCTTCTCATTGCTGTTGCCATTGTTTTTACGCTGTTCCTCCTGATGTTAATGGTCTTCTATTTCTATCGCAAGAAATCGATGGCTCATCATCGTGACGAGACTCTGGATGACGAGTTTGAGGAACTTACAGAACAGACCGCTATCGTTCGCAGTAATATCACCCAGCAGCGCCGTATCTATTATGAGCAGCTGTCAAAGATGTCGCTTGTCAATGGCATCATCCCCTTTATCGATCGCATGATTCATGAGGAGAAATGTCTCGATGAAGAAGCGCATCGCGAGGAACGTACGGAGTATATTCGTGAACTGACAGATAATATCAACCTTCAGAATGACATTCTGACCCATTGGATTCAACTTCGTAAGGGTGAACTGAGTGCCCATATCGAGTCGTTCCCCCTGCAGTCCCTGTTTGATGTTCTGGCAAAGAGCAATCGCAGCTTTGCGTTAAAGGACATTACCCTTACTATCCAGCCTACGACACTCTCCGTTAAAGCCGATAAGGTGCTAACCCTTTTTATGCTTAACACATTGGCTGACAATGCCCGAAAGTACACGGATAAGGGTGGGGAAGTATCAGTCTATGCTACCGATACCGATCATTATGTTGAGATCTCTGTGGCTGATACAGGCCGAGGCATGAGTGAAGAACAGTTACAACATCTGTTTGAACGTCAGGTGATTGTCGATAGCGACAGGAAACAGGAGAAGAGTCATGGTTTTGGACTCATCAACTGCAAGGGGATCATCGAGAAATACCGCAAGCTGAGTCAGATTTTCTCTGTCTGTATGATAGCTGCAGAGAGCGAGCTTGGCAAGGGCAGCCGCTTCTATTTCCGTTTGCCCAAGAAGGTGCTGATGGTTCTTGTCCTCTTCGTGGCTTCTGCGAATATGGCTTTCTCGCAGCATCCCCTTCTGAATGAGGCCACAGCCTTTGCCGACTCTACCTATTACCTTAATGTCAGGGGGGATTATCAGGGTGCGCTCCATTATGCCGACTCCTGCCGTCAGCGTTTTAATGCGTTTTATCGCAGCGTCTCAGGCAATCAGAACGACACCCTGCTGAGCATCGGTGACCTGTCAGTAACGCCTCCAGAGATTCTATGGTACCATCAGGGACTTGACGTCAATTATCAGGCGCTGCTCGATATGCGTAACGAGAGTGCTGTGGCAGCGCTTGCTCTCCACCAATGGCAACTCTACTATTACAATAACCGCATCTATACGCTGCTTTTCAAGGAGATGTCGGCCGATGCCTCTTTGGATTCCTATTGCCGTAAGATGCTTCAGTCACAGACCAACAAGCAGGTAGCTATCATCCTGATTGTCTTCCTGTTCCTGGCCATCATCATTTTGGTGTTATGGCAACTGATGGTACTCCACAACCGTCGCTACAGCTTTATCCAACAACGTCGCAACGAATTGGAGCTGATGAACGATGAGCTGCAGCGTCTGAAGATGGAGGCTGCCAATCTGCATATCAGCAATGCCGTTCTCGACAACACCTTGTCTACGTTGAAGCACGAGACGATGTATTACCCCAGTCGTATCCAGCAGTTGCTGGATGCAGGCGATAGTGCCTCGCTTCTTGAGGTCACCACCTATTATCGTGAGCTCTACGGTATGCTTAGCCAGCAGGCCATGCGCCAGTTGGAACATATCAAACTGCAACTGCAACCACTCGACCATGAGGTACTTGGCGATTCAGAGATGATAGCCTATCTCTTCGACATCCTGCGCCGGCAGTCAGGTCAGAAGACCTTGGATGTTGAGTGGCAAGTGGCCGACGATAATTACGTCAGAGCCACCGTTCAGATGCCGTCTCTGCAGCTCTCCGACGATGATATGCTGCGTCTCTTCATGCCTCAGAGCGAGCAGAATGTCCATTTCCTTATCTGTCGCGAGATTGTGCGTCAACACGCAGAGGCCGCCAATCGTCACGGATGTGGTATACGTGCAGAACGAAACGACCAAAACCTGATACAAATCATAATTACACTACCAAGAATATGCAAAACTTCAAAGTCATTATCGTAGAAGATGTGCCCCTGGAGATGAAGGGCACCGTTGGCATTGTCAAGAACGAGATACCTGAAGCCGAGATTATCGGTACAGCCGAATCCGAGGCCGACTATTGGCGCCTGTTGAAACAGCAGGTCCCCGATCTCCTGTTGCTCGATCTTGGTTTGGGCGGTTCCACTACCATCGGCGTAGAACTCTGTCGTCAGACCAAAGAAATGCACCCTCAAGTGCGTGTGCTTATCTTCACAGGAGAAATATTAAACGAAAAGCTGTGGGTCGATGTGCTTGATGCCGGTGCCGACGGCATTATCCTGAAGACGGGTGAACTGCTTACCCGCAACGATGTGATGGCGGTCATGAATGGCAAGCAGTTGGTGTTCAATCAGCCCATCCTTCAGAAGATTGTAGACCGTTTCAAGCGTACCGTAGGCTCTGAACTGATGAAGCAGGAGGCGATGGTCAACTACGAGATTGATGAATACGACGAGCGCATGCTGCGTCATCTGGCTCTTGGTTATACGAAGGAACAAATCACCCAACTTCGCGGAATGCCCTTTGGTGTGAAGAGCTTGGAGAAGCGTCAGAACGAGCTCGTACAAAAACTGTTCCCCGATGGACGTAGTGTCAATGCTACGCGCCTCGTAGTACGCGCCTTGGAACTGCGTATCATTGATATCGATAATCTGGAGCCCGACGAAGAATAAATCCGTAGCCTGAATATGAAGAAACTGTTTCCCCGACTGCTCTTTCTGCTGATCTTGTCAGAACTGTTGTTAGTCCTGATATCATGGCTTCTTTCCGCCACTCAGACGGAAGGTGTTCGCACCCTGCTCTCCAGCGAAGGCGTGCGTTGGCTCTTGGGACAGTTTACCGTATTCCTGCTTAAGCCCCAGCTCATCTGGCTCTTGCTCTTGTCGATGGCCTTTGGATGTCTGTGGCAAAGTTGCCTCTTCCGTCCATCCCAGACTTCCTTCCGCCGTCAGTTTGCCCTGCGCCTGTCGGCTGTTGTCTTTGTGGTTCAAACGGCCAGCATAGCCCTCTTGATTGCAACGCCTCAGGCCGTTCTCCTTTCTGCCACCGGTACTCTCTGGCCTTCTCCGTTTAGTAGGGCCTTGGTACCTCTGGCAGCCATTATCACCATCAATACGTCTATCTGCTACGGTCTTCTGTCGCGCACGTTTACCTCTGTAGCCGATATCTATGAGTCACAAAAATGGGGCCTCTCGAAAGCGGCCCCATTGATGATTCTTTATTTGATTGTCGTTACTCTTTACGAATCGTTCAGGTTCGTCTTTATCTAACCACACATTTCCTTCCTTCTATCACATAGATGCCAGGCTTCAGACCTTCTGTTGATGTGGCACCTTGGCGAACCATGCGTCCGCGCAGGTCGTAGACGTTGAAGTGCTGAGTGGTAAGTGATGAATGTTGAGTGATGCCTGTAGCTATCGACTTGACGAAGAGCAGACCTTCGCTGATGCGACTGTCATCCCACTCAATACCGTAGTAAGTCTCAACGATTGGCGAGCCAACAAATTTCGTTACGCCGGTCCACAGACGGATGCTGTCGCCTACAGCCAGCGTATTGTTTTCTGCAGGAACCACACGGATGGTGCCGTTGATGGTCAGCGTACCTACATTGGCAATGTAAGCACATCCAGCGTTGGATGCCGTAGCACATTTTAAGGCGCCTATCTGATAGACGGCTGTCTGGGTCATCGTCACATT
>CAZIKA010000032.1:0-18274 GCA_964539705.1 uncultured Prevotella sp.
GCTTTTTGCTCCGCCAGAGACGACTCAAAACGACGAAGCGCTTCAAGCCCAACAAGCCAAGAAACGATATAAGATGGAGAGACAGATGGCCTATGTGAGGACGAGCTGCGAACAGATATCGTTCGAATCGCTGGAGCGCGAAATGAGAAGTAAAGGCGAACAGCTGATGGCTGAATACAGAAATCAATTAAACACATTAGAAACAGAATGAAGAAAATCATGATATGGGCCACAATGCTCCTGACCTTGTGCGCCTGCCAAAACAACAACAATACCACAACAGAAGCAGAGGAACTGCCCCTGCCAGAGACCATCGAGGAGTTTGTTGAAAGGCTTGACAGCATGGATAGTTTCTTTGAACACACAATGAACAGCGATTCCACCACCACTAGTTATTACTACTATTGGGGACGTTACCATACTAACAATTATGAAAATGATAGCGTACGGAACAAGGTAGAGGCCATCTGGAACTACTTTGGCAAGGGCATCAAGTATCTGCAGGAGAAATACCGTCCACAGGCAGCTAAGTATTATGCATACGAAACTCATATTAGCGGTAAAGATACCATAGAGTTTATCCTGGCCACCAAAGCTCTGTCCGACTTACTGTCTGAGGATATGAAAGGTAGGGATTTTCATGAGAATTACAGATATTATCCAGAGTTCATAACTTATGACTTCAGAAAAGAGGAAGGAGATTGTATGGAATGGTTCACATATCATAAGGAAGAACAGACGCCCCTCAAACAATTGGCCGACAAGGAGGATGTCCAGAATTTGGTAGTGAACCTCATCTCACAGATCAAGGGCGTGAAAAAGACTCCAGTGAAATACCTGAGAGATAATGGCGAGCGCTTCACTGGGCAGATCATTTGTTTTAACTGGCAGAAAAAAGACGAGAAGATTGCCCTTCAGGAAGGTACTCTTTATGAGATTCCTGTCAAGGGCGAGGAAAAAATGAAACTGGTGAACGACCTGTGCAACGCCTTGAAGGATTTCGTGAATACGCATTACGCCCCCTATCTGGAATATACCTTCTATGATAGATTCGACAAGGAAGACAGCGATCGTTACAGAACGAACATTATGGGACTTAACATCAACAACACAGAAGGTGCCGGTCATGCAGCAATGAGACCAGGACTCTTCCGCCTGCAGGTGGGTAGTTACGGGGACCAAAGCCTCAAGATTCTCTTCCTGAATGCAAGAAATCAGAGTTTCTATATCCCAATGGATTGGATGGAAATTAAAGAGATACACAACAACGAGATAGAATGGCTGCCTGACAGCAAATATCACGCATAAAGAATCAGTATCTAACAGATTTGTCCGTAGGCAGCGGACTCCTCGTCCGACGCCTACGGACAAATAGTATTACGCAGTCGTACTTTTTTCTAATGCCTGAAAATGACCTCTTCTAAAGCTTAAATGTGACCTTCATTTCGCCAATAAATTGAAAATGAAGGCCGAAACTTACTGATTTTCAGAATTAATTATTAACTTTGCAGCGCAATTTAATTCGAATTAAAATGAAAATAGCATTAATCGGCTATGGCAAGATGGGCAAGATGATTGAAGAGATAGCCCGCAGCCGTGGCCATGAGATTGTGAGTATCATTGATATTGACAATCAACAGGATTTTGAGAGTGAGGCCTTTGCATCGGCGGATGTGGCTATTGAGTTTACGGCTCCCCAGGCTGCCTATGGCAATTATCTGAAGGCTTGGGCGAAAGGCGTCAAGGTGGTGTCTGGCTCTACGGGCTGGATGAAGGAGCATGGCGACGAGGTGCGTCAGGCCTGCGAGAACGGTAAGACGCTGTTCTGGGCTTCCAACTTTTCTATTGGTGTGGCAATTTTCTCTGCCGTTAACCGTTACTTAGCCAAAATCATGAACCAGTTCCCACAGTATGACGTAGAGATGGAGGAGACGCATCATGTACATAAGCTCGATCATCCCAGTGGTACGGCAATCACGCTGGCTGAGGAGATTGTAGAAAACATTGACCGCAAGGAGGCTTGGGCCGAGGATACCACAGACCCCAAACTGCTACGTGTGGATCATATCCGCAGGGGCGAGGTACCTGGTATTCATACCATCCGTTATGACTCTGATGCCGATATTATTACCATTACCCACGATGCGCATTCACGTCGCGGCTTTGCCCTTGGTGCAGTATTGGCTGCTGAGTACACCAAAGATCATCAGGGATTATTAACGATAAGTGATATGTTTAAGTTCTAGGATGACTAGAAATACTAGATAGACTAGAAATTATGGAAAAACGCGAAAAGAAAAAGCTGAATATGAAGAAGCAGTGGGCTAAGTTCATCGTTGTGATGATCTGCTACCTACTGTTCCTCTACTGGGTGAAGTCGTGGTTGGGACTGCTGGTCATTCCTTTCATCTACGATGCCTATATCTCTAAGAAAATCAACTGGAAGTGGTGGCAGGACTTGGAAGGTCCCATGCGTACCGTGATGTCGTGGGTCGACGCTATCGTGTTTGCGCTTGTAGCCGTCTATTTCATCAACCAGTTTTTCTTCCAGAACTATGTCATTCCTTCCAGTTCGCTGGAAAAGTCGTTGTTGACGGGCGACTACCTCTTCGTCTCGAAGGTGAGCTATGGCCCCCGTATCCCAGAGACTCCGCTCACCATGCCGCTGACGCAGCATACACTGCCTATCGGTGACCTGAAGTCGTATATCGAATGGCCCCATTGGGATTATCGTCGTGTGCCGGGTTTGGGACAGGTGGAGCGCAACGATATCGTGGTGTTCAACTATCCTGCTGGTGACACTATCTGCCAGAATATGCCCTATCAGACGGAGTACTACAGGATGTGCTATGAGTTTGGCCGACAGATTTACGAGCAGCAGAACCCCATGGCCATACCTATCGACTCACTGTCGCGCATCGACCAGCTGAAACGCTTTGAGGACTATTACTACTGGGGCCGACAGGTCATCATCTCCGGTCAAGCACAGTATGGCAGCATAGGCTATCGTCCTACTGACCGTCGTGAGAACTATGTTAAGCGTTGTGTGGGTCTGCCTGGTGATACCCTTCAGATCATTAACCGCATCGTCTATGTGAATGGCGAAGCCAATAAGGAGCCCGACAATGTGCAGTATACCTATGATGTGTTGTTTAACGATGGTGTAATCCTGACCAATGAATTCCTGAAGGAGAACGGTATCACATGTGAAGACCTGGGATTGAGCAGAGCCGATAAGGACTATTTCAAGAGTGAAGGTCAGATACAGTTGACCCAGCAGTTCCGTAATAATCGTGTCATTATGCCAATGACCAAGGAAACAGCCCAGGTGTTATTGACACGAAAAGATTTGGTGCAGTCAATGGCACCCATAGAGGGCGGTGTTCCAGAATCACTCTATCCGCTAAATATGGTGAAGGACTGGACTTGTGACAACTACGGTCCCATTTGGATTCCCAAAAAGGGCGAGAGTATCCGTCTAACTCCTGATAACTATGCTATCTACGAGCGTCCAATTCGTGTCTATGAGCATAATGATTTGCAGATTCGTGATGGTAAGATTTTTATCAATGGTGAGCAAACAGATACCTACACCTTTAAGATGGACTACTATTGGATGATGGGCGACAACCGTCATAACTCGGCCGACTCACGCTACTGGGGGTTTGTTCCTGAGGACCATATCGTAGGTAAGCCCATTTTTATCTGGTGGAGTAGCGATCCTGATCGTGGATTGTTCAGCGGAGGTATCCGTTGGAGTCGCTTGTTCCGCTTCGTCGACAATATTAAATAATGAAAAAGACCCTTCGATTCCTACTGGCATTCCTGATAGCTTTCATACTGATGATGGTTGTCAGGGTAGCAGGCATCACGCTCTATACTGTCAGCGACACAGGCTTTGAGCCTGTGCTCGTGGCAGGAGACCACGTGCTGGTCAATCGTTGGAGCTATGGTCTGAAGGTTGGAGGGAAGAATGAATTGTTTGATTATGGGCGTATCGTTCGTCAGCCAGTAAGACGTGGCGATTTGGTAGCTTTCGAGAATCCACAGAACACGAGTGAGGTGTTGATATGCCGTTGTACAGCACTACCAGGTGACTCAGTATGCTATGAAGGACAGACACTAAATGTGCCTAGTTTGAAGGATTGCGCAGACGCAGACTATTACTGGATGGAGTCTGTAGGCTCGCAGCATTCTGCTGATTCCCGTGTTTTGGGGTTTATTGCAGAGGAATATATCATTGGTCGTGCTTTCATGATTGCATATAGTAGGAATCCACAGAAACCACTATGGCAGGGTTGGTACATTGACCGTCTTTTCTTGCCTCTATGACCACAGCACTACTCTCTACAACCTATTTCGGTCCTCTTCAATGGTATCAGAAGTTGTATCGATATGACCATGTGATCGTAGATCAACAGGAGACTTTTCAGAAACAGACCTATCGCAACCGCTGTCTGATTGCTACTACGCAAGGGGTACAAGCACTTACTGTGCCTGTAGTCCATGGAAGCGACAATCATATACAGTCAATAGGAATCTCTGATCACGGCAACTGGCGACATTTGCATTGGCAGGCTTTGCAGTCGGCCTATGGCGATTCTCCTTTTTTTGAGTATTACGAGGGTGACCTGCGTCCGTTCTTTGTAGAACGTAATTGGGAACGTCTCATTGATTATAATGATGCCATTTGCAAGAAGATGTGCGAGTTGCTGGATATCCAAAGCGCCGTAGAAATCTCAAACCTCAAAACTCAAAACTCAAACCTCAAAGATTTCCGCACGGCTATCAACCCCAAGCATCCGTTGCCGGATGCTGATTTTGAGCCTCGTCCATATTATCAGGTCTATAAGCAGAAACTTGGTTTTCTGCCTAATCTTAGCATTCTGGACCTTTTGTTTAATATGGGTCCCGAAAGCATTTTCTATCTATAGAGAAGTCGCCTTTCCTTATTAAAAAACGTAAAACTTGCGTGTATTACAAAAGTTTGCCGTAACTTTGCGATAAAAATCGCGAAGTTACTCCGTCTCGGCAAAAAAATGAATTAATTCTTTTGTTTTGCTCTCGACTTTTCGTACCTTTGCAATGTATTTTATATAAAAACGATGAGTCTGACAGGAATAGTAAGACCGCTGTTCGCTAAACGATGGCGGGAATTAGAAAAACATAATACACAGGGCGAGCAGTTGCAACGCGAGGTGTTAGCTCGCTTGGTCAGCAAGGCCAAAGATACAGAATATGGTCGTGAACATCTGTTTGCTACCACCAAAGGATATGAGGATTTCGTTCGCAATAACCCTGTGAATACCTATGAGGAGCTGAAAGGTGATATTGATCGGATGCGACAGGGTGAGGTTGATATTCTTTGGCCGGGTCGTGTGAAATGGTATGCCAAGTCCAGCGGAACTACTAACGATAAGTCGAAATTCATTCCAGTATCGCCTGATGGTCTGAAGCGTCTGCATTATAAGGGCGGTGCCGATGTAGTAGCTATGTATCTGCGTAATAATCCCAAGAGCCGCATGTTCGATGGCAAGGGATTAATCCTTGGTGGTAGTCATGCACCCAACTATAACCTGCCAGGTTCATTGGTGGGTGACCTCAGTGCTATCCTTATTGAGAATATCAACCCATTAGTCAACCTGATACGTGTGCCGTCGAAGCAGACGGCCCTTTTGAGTGACTTCGAAGTGAAGCGCGACCGTATAGCTCATGAGGCTATGAATAAGAACGTTACCAATATCTCTGGTGTGCCTTCGTGGATGCTGTCGGTGCTTAATCGTATGATGGAAGTTACAGGTAAGACGCATTTGGAAGAGGTATGGCCAAATATCGAAGTATTCTTCCACGGCGGAGTTGCCTTTACACCTTATCGTGAGCAATACGAAAAACTCATCACCAGTCCCAATATGCATTATATGGAAACTTATAATGCCAGCGAGGGCTTCTTCGGTATACAAGACGATCCAACGGATAAGTCAATGCTATTGATGCTTGACTATGATGTGTTTTATGAGTTTCAGGAGATGGGTACTGATAATATCGTACCTCTGTGGGGTGTTGAGAAAGGTAAGAATTATGCGATGCTGATCTCTACTTCCTGTGGTCTGTGGCGTTATATGATAGGCGATACGGTGAAGTTCACCTCTACCAACCCTTATAAGTTTGTAATCTCTGGTCGTACGAAGTCGTTTATTAATGCTTTCGGCGAGGAACTCATCGTGGATAATGCCGAGCAGGGCCTGAAGTATGCATGTGAGGTGACGGGAGCACAGGTGTTGGAATATACCGCAGCCCCAGTCTTCATGGATCAGAATGCAAAATGCCGTCATCAATGGCTTATCGAATTCTCGAAGACTCCTGAAAGTCTGGAACAGTTTGCAGACATTCTCGACCGTAAGCTCCAGGAACTGAACAGCGACTACGAGGCCAAGCGTTTCAAGGACATTACCCTGCAGCATTTGGAGATTATCCCTGCCCGCCAGAACCTCTTCAACGACTGGTTGAAGTCCAAGGGGAAACTGGGTGGACAGCATAAGGTGCCCCGACTGAGCAATAGTCGTGAACACATTGAACAACTAATTACAATGAACAGACCCACCCCCAACCCCTCCCTGAATGGAGGGGAGTAAATAGACTTTTTTGTCTGATAATATATGATTGAAACAAAAGAAAGCATACTTAGACTGATAGCGAAACTATTCACACCCCTCCATTCAGGGAGGGGTTGGGGGTGGGTCTTCTTGCTCTTCCTCGTTTCCTGCGCCCGTATGGGTACTCCTGACGGCGGATGGTATGACGATACGCCGCCTAGTGTCATTGGTGCTACGCCTAATGACAGAGGGGTTAATGTGAAGACCCATAAGGTGACCATCAACTTCGATGAGTATATCAAAGTGGAGGATGCACAGAATAAGGTTATCGTCTCGCCACCACAGATTGAACAAGCAGAGATTAAGGCTGCAGGACGCAAGATTCTTGTAGAACTAAAAGACTCGTTAAAGACGAATACTACTTATACTATTGACTTCAGCGATGCTATTACCGATAATAATGAGGGGAACCCTATGGGTAACTATACCTTCAGTTTTTCTACGGGCGACCATATCGATACCCTTGAGGTGAGTGGTTATTGTCTGAATGCAGCGAATTTGGAGCCTATCAAGGGTATGTTGGTAGGTCTTTATGACAATTTTGAGGATTCTCTTTTCCATAAACAGCCTATGATGCGTGTATCACGTACCAATGGCAGTGGGCGGTTCTCTATCAAGGGTGTAGCTCCAGGTACCTATCGTTGTTTTGCCTTGCAGGATGCCGATGGCGACTTTGTGTTTGGTCAGAAGAGTGAGATGATAGCATTTAATCATGATAGCATTACGCCTTCGTGGCGCTCCGATATACGTCAGGATACTATTTGGCGTGATTCACTTCATATTGCTAATATCCTACAAGTTGGCTACACCCATTTTCTGCCTGATGATGTGACGCTGTTATGCTTTCAGGAACCTCAGACCGATCGCTATCTTGTGAAGACAGAGCGTAAGAACATAGACCGTCTGGGTCTTTTCTTTACCTATGGTAACGACACGTTACCTCATCTGCGTGGTCTGAACTTTGACGATACCGATGCTTTTATTTTGGAAGCCTCTCAAAAGAAAGATACATTGACTTATTGGTTGGCTGATACGACCTTAGTCAATCAGGATACACTACAGATAGAACTTTCCTATCTGATGACCGACACGCTGGGAAATCTTGTGCAACAGGTTGATACCGTTGAGTTTGCCTCAAAGAAGCCATATGCTAAGCGGCTGAAAGAGAAGCAGAAGGACTATGAGGAATGGATGAAGGAACAGAAGAAGAAAAAGAAGAACGGTGAACCCTATGACAGTGTGATGCCTATTGAGTATCTGACTATCAAGTGGAGCATGCAGGGGCAGATAGCGCCTGATCAGAACTGCTTCTTTATCGTTGACGAACCTTTGGCCCAATGTGACACATCAGCATTCCATTTAGTCTCAGTGATAGACTCTGTGGAGACACCAGTAGATTTCCGGCTGCGACAGGTAGATATCAGACGCTATCAGATTGCTGCAGACTTCCAGCAACAGGTAAACTATAAGCTCACCGTTGATTCAGCAGCGATGCATAGTATCTATGGCGTACCAACAAAAAAGATGGAACAAAAATTCAAAGTACGTCATGAAGATGAGTTCGCTTATCTTGCTGTTGAGGTGAGCGGTGTGCCAACTACCGATTCTGTCATTGTGCAGTTGCTTGATACTCAGGATAAAGTATTGCGACAGTCATTGGCCGATGCATCTGGTGTTGCAGAGTTTCTTTATTTGAAGCCCTCAAAATACTATTTACGTGCTTATATTGACCGCAATGGTAATGGTCAGTGGGATACGGGTATCTATGATCAAAATCTGCAACCAGAGCCCGTCTATTATAATCGTGAGTTTGTGGAGTGTAAGGAGAAATGGGAGACTACTCGCCAGTGGAATCTCACAGCCACGCCCTTATACAAACAGAAGCCAATGGCAATCACCAAACAAAAACCAGATAAGAAGAAACAGTTACGCAACCGGAACATCGAGCGTGCTCGCAGTATGGGTCGGGAGTATGTAAATAATCAGTGATAATAGATAATTTGTATTGCTATGAAGAAGATTCTTTTTTTCCTTTTCGCATTACTGCCGTTGTCTATGCAGGCACAGTCGCAGTGTGGTATTGAGAATAAAGCCTTCGACAGTGGTGAGTTCTTGGCCTACGACCTCTATTTCAATTGGAAGTTCGTATGGTTGAAGGTGGGCTCGGCATCTATGTCGACTGTTAAGTCTACTTTTAGGGGTCAGCCTGCTTATCGCACCAGTCTGACAACTCGTGGTAACAGTAAGTTGGATAACGTCTTTGTGATGCGTGATACGTTGCTGTCCTATTGTAGTGCCAAAGATCTCTCGCCCCTCTATTTCCGTAAGGGTGCCCTTGAGGGTAAGCGCTATTATGTTGATGAACTTTGGTATAGTTATCCTCGCAATAACTGTCACCTGCGTATGCATCGTATTGATGCTGATGGTGAGCAGCATTGGAAGGATAAGGAGTATGCTGAGTGTATCTACGATATGATGAGCATTTTCCTGCGTGCTCGTAACTTCAGCAGTGCTGGCATGAAGGTGGGCGATGTTATCCCGATGCCTATTAGTGATGCCCGTAGTTTGACCAACTCATGGCTTACCTATCGTGGCAAGGAGACCTATAAGATTGAAGGTACAAAAGAGAAATTCCGTTGTCTGGTCTTTTCTTTCTATGAGCGTGAGGACGGTAAGAACCACGAGTTGATTCGTTTCTTTGTGACCGACGACGATAACCATATCCCTGTGCGTTTGGATATGTTCCTTAGCTTCGGTTCCGCTAAGGCTTATCTTAAGGCTTATAAAGGGGTGCGTGGGCCAATGACATCAAAGGTCAACTAAGAAAATATATGATAGAATAAGAAAAGCGGGCGATTTCTCGTCCGCTTTCTTTATGATTTTAAGGCTCTCATGGCATTGAGTACTGCTAGTACGGTAACACCAACATCTGCGAAAACAGCGAGCCACATGGTTGCAATACCGAAGAATGCCAAGACAAGTACGGCTACCTTGATGCCAATAGCAAACCATATGTTTTGTCTGGCAATGCCGATTGTACGGCGGGCAATGCGGATGGCGGTGGCTATCTTTGATGGCTGATCGTCCATCAATACTACATCGGCAGCTTCGATGGCTGCATCAGAGCCCAGAGCTCCCATAGCGATACCTACATCGGCACGGGCCAACACAGGGGCATCGTTAATACCATCGCCAACGAAAGCTATTTTTGAGGGATGAGAGGTGAGAGGTGAGAGGTAAGAGGATAGTTTTTCTACCTTATCTGTAGGCAGCAGTTCGGCATGATACTCATCAATCTGTAGCTGCTGAGCTACACGAGCAGCCACTTCCTTGCGGTCGCCAGTCAGCATCACGGTCTTTCTCACACCCAGTTTCTTCAGTTGCAGGATAGCTTCAGCACTATCGGGCTTCACTTCGTCGCTGATAACGATATGTCCGGCATAGGTTCCGTCGATGGCAACATGGATAATGGTACCATTATCGCCATGTTCGCATTGGTGCCATTGAGCGCCAATCAAGTCCATCATCTTCGTATTGCCCACAGCAACCTTTCGGCCTTCAATACAGGCTTGGATACCTTTTCCTGCCACCTCTTCCACTTCTGTTACCTTACAGCCGTCGGTAGCCTCTTCTGGGAAGGCATCACGTAGGGCTGCACCAATGGGATGCGTCGTAGAGTGTTCCACATGAGCAGCCAGATGCAGTAGCTGATACTCGCTGCACATCTCAGGATGTACCGCCACTACGGCAAAGCGTCCATGGGTCAGCGTGCCCGTCTTATCGAACACTACGGTGTCTACCTTTGCCAACAAATCCAGATAATTGGCTCCCTTTACCAAAATACCTTTTCTTGAAGCGCCGCCAATACCACCGAAGAACGTCAATGGTACGCTGATAACCAATGCGCAAGGACAGCTAACTACTAAGAACATCAGAGCGCGATAGAGCCATATGCTAAATGAGGTGTTAGGGGCAAGGGGCAAGGAGCAAGAGGCAAGAAGTGGTGGTAGGATGGCAATAGCCAATGCCGCAAACACCACGATAGGGGTGTAGATGCGCGCAAAACGGGTGATGAAAGCCTCGCTCTGCGACTTATGCTCGCTTGCATCCTCTACTAATCGGATAATCTTCGATACGGTACTCTCGCCAAAGGTTTTGGTGGTACGTATCCGAATCACACCGCTCTGGTTGATACAGCCCGATATAATCTCATCGCCAATCTTCACCTCAAGAGGCATGCTCTCGCCCGTCAATGCCATTGTGTTGAGGCTTGACGTACCCTCAATAATAACGCCATCCAAAGGAACCTTTTCGCCTGGGCGTACCATGATTGTAGAACCCACCGCCACCTCGATAGGCTTCACGTCACTTATCACCTTTCCCTTATCACTTATCATTTCCAGATGTGCCACATCTGGACGAATATCCATCAAATGAGAAATGCTCGTTCTACTCTTTCCTTCTGCATAGCCCTCAAAGAGCTCGCCAATCTGGAAAAACAGCATCACGAAGACCGCTTCCGTAAACTCCGTCTCAGCATCAGGGAAGAAACCTATACCCAGCGCACCTACCGTTGCTATTGACATCAGGAAATGCTCGTTGAAGGCATCGCCATGCAGCAATCCCTCCGCGGCCTCTTTCAGTGTGCCGAATCCTATTATAAAATAAGGTACAAGATATACCAACAGCAGTTGCCACGTGGGCAGACTCATATTCTTCTCAATGATGACAGCCCCGATAAGCAGTACTACCGTTGCAATGATAATCCACAGTTGGCGACGCCCGCCATGCTCGTGATGATGCTCGTGATGATGCTCGTGTTCACAGCACTTATTGCTATGATGATGTTCGTGTGACATAATGAATGGTTTTGGTTCGGCTGCAAAGGTACAAAAAAAGATGAGAACTCATCTCTGAATTCCCATCTTTCGTAAAAACATTATTTTATTACTTAACCAAAATCATCTTTCCGTTTTGAATGTACAGACCACGCTGTGTCTTCTTAACCTGACGACCCTGCAAATCGAAGATAGGCTGACGTTTGATGACAGAAGTCTGAGCCTCAGCGATGCCTGTTGTGTAGGTTGCCTTTGAGACGAACTTCAGTTCGATGACGTAGCGTTTTGTGCCAACGAGGAAACACATCTGTCCCATAGCGCTGAAATCATCAGCAATAGTCTCATTACTCATTGTCATGATGCTCAGAGTACCATCGTCGTTTAGGTCAACACTTTCAAACCACATGAATACCTCTCCATCTGTCGTAGCCACACCATTATTGGTGAATGAAAGACCATTAAATACATCTACACCTCCGCCATAAGAACCTTCGGCTGTCATACCATGTAGGTAGCTTCCATTCGTCAACTCGTCAATAGTAGTATCCAATGCCTTTACAATCTTATTCAGATCAAGAGTTGTGGTAGCACCTTTCTTATCTACGGGCACCACGAGGGTCTCCTTGCCAACCTCCTCAATCTCTATAACAGATTCTACGATGCTATAGGTGAAGTTGAAGGTTACCATCTTACCATTATCCTCATTAACTAGGAAGATGGGGAAATGGAATACATCGCCAAGAGCTACACCAGGATACTGCATCAGAGCAAAAGAGCCTTCAGGCGATGCAACGGTAATACCTACGCGGGCATTGGCATTCCAACCAACATTGTGACCCTCACCGTCCATCCAGAAACCAGGATATGGAGTACAAGTGTATTGTTTTGTATACTTGGCATTTCCTTCCTTCTCAGAACCGTCCTCATTAAGAGTCGCTAGACCATAAAGAGCCCAATCACTGGTACCAATCTGCTCTTCAACCCATGCTGCGGGGATTTCTACACCACTTGTCCATACGTATTCACCAGGCACCTGCTGTACCTCGATGCTGCGCTGAGCTACGCTCTCAAATACGCCATCAACCTGTTTTGGCTCTATGATAACCAAGTCAATGCCCAGTTCATAGTATTTACTGTTGGCTAAGAAATAGACGTATGCACGTACAGAGTCGCCTACATTCATGTGGTCGGGATACTGGCCGATGCCAAGCTTTGAGAAATCGTCAGCCTTTGGTGTGATGTAGAACATAGCATTAGTACCCCAGGCAATGACCGCACCGTTCTTGTCTACCCAATAGCCAACGCCTTCCTGATTCTTTCCTGCAAATTCGGTAGCGGTTTCCAACATAAAGAAATCATCAATATCACCAACCTCACATCCTAGTACAGAGCAGATGCTATCTATACCTATGCTGATATTCTTTGTGTCATAACTATTTTGTGGTTCCATCTCCACTCTGATAGTACCTTTTCCTGCTTCCGTATAGTCTTCCAGAGTACCCAGCTTCACCTCTGCTACATTCAGGTTATAGCGGATCTTGATGGCTTTGTCACCATATACTATATAGATATAAGCGTAATAGGTATTGCCACCCTTTAGTTTGTTAGGCATCTGACCTACGTTACATGAGAGGATACCTGTCTCTGTGTCAAATGCAAAGGCCTCTGCAAAGAAATCATCATCACCATCATAGGCAAAACGTCCGCATTCAAAAGTTGGATCACCGTCAGCAGTGTAGAGATTGCGCATCCAGAACCCAATACCACTTGCTGACGACTCATTGGTCAGCGAGTCACTCATCTGGGCACCGAGGGCAGCATCTTCAAGGGTCGCTTTCTTAGCATAGAGGAACTGTGCCAGTTCGTCTTTCAGCAGACTGCCATCCAAGCCTAACTTAGCGAGGGCTTCTGTCAGGTTCACCTCTACTTTGTCGGCATCATAACCACCACGGGGTTTCTGATCAATGTCCTTAGTAATCTCATCCACGATGGTAAGACTATTCCACAGCAGCATAGGATCGGGAATCTGAACTATGGGTTTCTCAATAACATTCAGTGTGATTTCAAAATTCACACTTTTATTATTGAAACGCAACTGGAACTTTCCTTTAGCACTATCGCCAGCCTTCATCACTTCTGGCATCTGGCCACATTGGAAAGAGAAAGCATCGCTCTCGGAATCAACAACAGCAAAAGCATACCATACAGCACCTTCGCCATAAGTTATCCGTTCGCCTTCAGCAGTCATCCAGAATCCTTTTCCGTCAGCAGAAGGCTGGTCGGTTGCAGCGTCATTGGCACCGATAAGCCAAAACAGGTTCTCGCCTTCCCATGCTTCAGCATCCTGCCAGGTGTTGTATGCATTGGCCAGTGTGGCAGTGTCGGTTCCCAGTGCCGTTGCTACCTCTGTAAGGCTGAACTTGACGACCGCAGCAGAATAGTCCTTAGTTGGATACTGTTCAGCTGCTCCCTTGAACTGTGCCTGTGCCGTGATTCCTGTCAAGAGGCAAACGACTACAGCTAATAGTTTTTTGAAATGAGTAGTAATCATACCATTTGAGATTTTTTTAAGTTTGTAATTATAGTTGAAGTTTTTTTCTTTTGCTGTTAAATCTGTGGCAAAGATACGTTTTTTTTCTTTTTGTCCATGCAAAAAGTGTATTAAATTAAGGTCTTTGGACGAAAGTTTTATCTTTTGGATAATATTGTCAGCCATTCATAACGAAAATGATGATTTTTGTTTTTTTCTCTTCAGTTTACTTGTACGGACAACAGAAAAGTCGTAATTTTGTCAGGCAAACTAAAACAATGCAACACAATGAGACGAACCCTTTCAGTCTTTACATTCTTACTGGTTGTTCTGCTAGCGTTAGCAAACCATGATTACCAATTCCGTCATATCGGCATGGAGGACGGACTGGCAGCAAATGGTGTGCGCAATATTATGCAGGACAAATACGGTTACATGTGGTTTGGCACCGACAATGGTCTGTGCCGCTACGATGGCATCAAGGTACAAACCTATCGTATTACCGAACTCAGCAGTAATCAGTATATCTCAGCGCTGCTGACAACAGATGAGGGAGTTCTTGTAGGCACAGAGAAGGGCGTCTTCCTGCTCAGATACCATACAGACAGTTTCGAGCGTCTGCCCATCGCCATCCATTCCACGGTGACCTACCTCACACTCGATAAGGAAGGAGGTCTCTGGATATCCACGTCATCGCAAGGCATCTGGCATTATACCTTCAACAGCCAAAAGTCACGCCAATACCCCTATCTGCAGACAAATGGTTTCGTGGCTCAGGTCTATGTTGACAACACGAATCAGATATGGGCAATCTCAAATTACGGAACCTATGCAGTGGGACGTCTAAACCGTCTGCAAAACAAGTTCGAACGGGCTGTATTCGATTCCACCATACCCTATAACTCCCTGCGTATGCTGCAAACACGAGACGGGCGCTACTGGTTGGGCACGTGGGACCAGGGACTTGTCATTATTCATAGCGACGGACATCTGGAACAGGTGCTCCCTCCTAGTGTGGCTAACCATATCCACACGCTCTATGAACGCTCCGACAACACTATCTGCATAGGCTGCGACGATGGGTTGATATGTTTCAATCCCATTACCAACACCTGGAGTCGACTGTGGCAACAGCAGTCTAAGAACGACCGCTTTGTCTATGCCATCACCAGCGATACGGAGGGTGGACTTTGGATAGGCACCTTCTATGGGGGCGTCTATTATGTGTCGCCCATGGGTAAGCGCTTCGACTGTTTTACTGCTAGCAATGGCTTGCGTGGCAATGTCATCTCGCGTTTCTGCGAAGATCAGCAGGGGTATGTCTGGGTAGCCAGCGATGATGGTGGCATCATGTGTTACTCTCCTCAACAGCAGCGGTTCGTAGACTATGCGCATCAGGATGAGCTGAGCACCATTAATGCTCATGCTCTGGCTATAAAAGGCACAGACCTCTGGATAGGCACCTACACTCGAGGTGTCTATGTGCTGAATACCGCTACGGGGCAGCTGCACCATTATGGATCAGACAAACTGATAGATCCCAGTTCCTATGCCATCTACCACGACAGCAAAGGGCGCACATGGGTGGCTACGATGGAGGGCTTTCATCTTTATCTCCCTGAGACCGACAGCTTCCAGCGTATCGGTGCTACCGAAGGTCTCACTATCGATATCGATGAAGATAGCCAGCATCACCTGTGGCTCTCCACGGAGGGTGCAGGTCTTTGGCGCTATTCGCCTGAAAAGAAAGAGATGAAGCATTATCAGTATCAGGCCGACAATCCTCACTCGCTGCCCAGCGACCAGGTTAACTGTACTTTGATAGATACTGGTGGAAATCTTTGGATAGGCACGCTCGACGGCCTGTGCTACTATGATACCTCCAAAGACTGCTTTAAGAAGATAGACCTGAATATGGAGACGGGAAATGTGATGAGCATCATCGAAGATCATGGCTTATTATGGCTCTCCACCGATCATGGGATTGTGAAGTATGAACCCTCGCAGACAGCCGAGTCTCCCCAGCGTTTCACTCGCCATGATGGACTGGTCTGTGAACAGGGACAGCCCAACTCTGGCTTCAAAGCCAGCAACGGTCGCATCTATTTCGGTTCTGTGAATGGCTTTTGTACCTTCTTCCCCTATCAGATAAAGACAAACACCATTATGCCCCCTGTCCACGTACAAGTGCAAGAGGGCAACAATCAGACCATTTTTTCTTTTGTTGCGCTCAGCTACTGCTCGCCAGAGAAGAATCAGTATGCCTATATGCTCGAGGGTTACGATGAAGATTGGAACTACGTAGGCAACCAGACGCGTGCTACTTATACCAGTCTGCCCGCAGGTACCTATACCTTCCGTGTAAAGGCCACCAACAACGATGGTGTCTGGTCGGATAACGAGGCTACCGTCAGCATCGTAGTGCCGCCGCCTTTCTGGTGGACATGGTATGCCAAGCTTTTTTACGTGCTGCTTATCGTGTTATGTATCTGGTATTACGTGCGCTTCCGACTGAAGAAAGCGGAGAGACGTCATCAGTATGAACTACAGCGACTACAGGAACAAAAGGAGAAAGAGGCTCGAGAGGCCCGTCTAAACTTCTTCACGATGGTGGCTCACGAGATACGTACCCCAGTATCACTTATCATCGGTCCGCTGGAGCAGATGAGGCAGGAACAAACCTCAAACCTCAAATCTCAAACCTCAAACCTCGACATCGTCGACCGTAATGCCCATCGCTTGCTGGAACTCGTTAACCAGCTACTCGACTTCCGTAAGGCAGAGCAACACATGCTGGTGAGTCATTTCAAGGCTCAGAATATCAGCGAACTGCTTCATGCTGTGTGCGAGCGTTTTGAACCTACGTTCCAACAAAACGGCAAAAAGTTCTCGGTGCATTACCCAGACGACCGTTTTACGGCAATCGTCGATGGTGAAGCCATCACAAAGGTAGTGAGCAACCTGCTTACCAATGCCAATAAATACAGTAAGACCAGTGTAACACTGAGTTGTATCATCGAACCTGATGAGGAGCATTTCCGCATCGTGGTCAGCGATGATGGTGTGGGTATCTCTGAGGCAGATCGTGAGCGTATCTTCCAACCTTTCTATCAGGCTCAGGATAATAAGCCGGGCACGGGCATCGGTCTGAATATTGTAAAGAACATCGTAGACCTTCATCATGGTACCATCACCGTTGACTCTGAGGTAGGTCAAGGCTCTACGTTTACTATCACTCTGCCGGTTATGCAGAGCGAGATGGATAATAAGAACTGGGAAAAGGAAAAAGAAAATGAGGAGATACCAAATGATGTTATATCAGACAGTCATTCCTCTCCCTCCTCCCCCCTCACCTCTCACCTCTTAATTGTCGATGACTCCGATGATATGTTGGAATTCCTCTTTGGCAGCCTCAACCAGCAGTATCAGATAGCCACGGCCCATGATGGTATAGAGGCCTTAGATCAGCTCTCCAAACAATCGTTCGACCTGATTATCAGCGATTGGATGATGCCACGAATGGATGGAGCCGAGTTCTGCAAGCAGGTGCGCAGCAACCCTCAAACCAGTCATATACCGTTTATCATGCTTACCGCCAAGACCGACGACCAGTCGAAGGTCGAGGGTATGGACATCGGAGCTGATGCTTACATCGAAAAGCCTTTCTCAGTGCAGTATCTGGAGGCCTGCATTCGTAATATTATTACCCTGAGGCGCAAGCTGATAGAAAAGTTCTCCAGCGAGCCTACGGCTTCCGTCACCGAGATAGCCAGCAACCCTACGGATGATAAGTTCCTCACTCAGATGAATAAGATTATAGAGGAGAATATCGCCAACAGCGACCTGTCAGTCAATTTCCTGGCTGCGGAATTGGGTATCAGTCGTAGCGGACTCTTTGCAAAGATTAAGACGCTGGCTGACGTTACGCCTAATGAGATGATTCAAATCATAAGATTGAAGCGTGCTGCCCGTCTGTTGCGCGAGGGCAAGTATCTGGTCAGCGAAGTGGGGTATATGGTGGGTTTCTCTAATCCCTCTTATTTCACCAAGTGTTTCCAGAAGCAGTTTGGTATCAAGCCAGGCGACTATATCAAACGTGCAGAATAAATTCAGGAAAATGAAAGGATACTTCTCACTCCTCACTCATCACTTCTCACTCCTCTTCTGCTGTATGCTGCTGGGAGCGAGTTTTATTCACGCCCAGCGTCCGCAGCGATTCCATAAGTTATTGCCTCCTGGTAATTATAGTGGTA
>CAZIKA010000032.1:18374-20869 GCA_964539705.1 uncultured Prevotella sp.
GCCCAGCGTCCGCAGCGATTCCATAAGTTATTGCCTCCTGGTAATTATAGTGGTATAGCCCCTTTGGGCAACGACCGCTATGCTGTGGTGAGCGACAAGACGGCGGAAGACGGCTTTTACGTGTTCCGCATCATGACTGACACCATTCAGGGACGCATCACGGAAGTCGAGAACGAAGGTTTCCGTTCCAGCGGACTGCCCAATCGCGACATGGAAGGCATCTGCTATCGTCCTACCACAAATACCGTGTTCATCTCTGGCGAGAAAGACAATGAAGTCTATGAGTATTCGCTTGACGGTCAGCGTACAGGTAGGAAGTTGGAGATGCCCGAACAGTTCCATCAGGCCGACCACAACTACGGGCTTGAGTCGCTGACCTACGATACGCAGCGCCACCTCTTTTATACTACTACCGAGCACCCGCTGAAAGGCGATTCGTTGCTTCGCATTCAGTCTTTTGGTGATGACCTGAAGCCACTGCGCCAGTATCTCTATCGCCCCGATGCGCCTATCAGCAGCAAGTATATCTATGGTGTCTCCGAACTCTGTGCACTCAATGACGGGCGCCTTCTGGTGTTGGAACGCCAGATTCGCATACCCCGACTGAAACTGGGAGCCTCCACCATGATCCGTATCTATGAGGTGAAGCCGGAAGAAGAGCCTTTTCTGGAAAAACATCTTCTGACGGAATTCCGTACCCACATGAATCTCTTCAATCGTAGGTTTGGCAATTACGAAGGGCTCTGTCAACTCTCTCCCAGTCTCCTGCTACTCATAGCCGACTCTCAAGACCGCTATAAAGGCTTCCTTCGCGACTGGTTCCTGCTTATCAGGAAAAGTCCTCACTAAATTTGTGCATTTCGAAAAGAATGTTTACCTTTGCAGCTCAACAGAAAACCTGACAATGAAACGAGCATACATATTTCTTTTCGCTGCTGTGCTTATGGCAGCCTGCGGCAATGGTAATAAGAATCAAACAACGGAAGAGGTAGCCATGGGGCCACAGTTCTCTGCCGATTCGGCTTTCATGTTCTGTCAAAAGCAATGCGACTTCGGTCCTCGCACCATGAATAGTGAGGCTCACGAGTTGTGCGGACAGTGGATAGCAGAGAAGTTCCAGAGCTATGGTATGAAGGTCACTGAACAGCGGGCTACGCTTAAGGGTTTCGACGGCACACCGTTGCTTAGCAATAATATCATTGCCCAGTATCAGCCCGACAAAGAGCAGCGCATTCTAATTTGCGCCCATTGGGACAGTCGTCCTTGGGCTGATAACGACCCTGATGAGGCCAATCACACCAAACCCGTGATGGCAGCTAATGATGGTGCCAGCGGCGTGGGTGTGATGTTGGAGATAGCCCGTCTCCTTCAGGCCGATACCTGCAGCCTCCCCATCGGCGTCGATTTCGTTTGCTTCGATGCTGAGGACTGGGGTTCAGAAAACAATAGCGACTCATGGGCTCTCGGTGCCCAGCACTGGGCTAAACAGTATAAACTTTCAACTATCAACTCTCAACTTTCAACTATCCGTTATGGCATCCTCCTCGATATGGTAGGCGGTCAGGGCGCTCGTTTCTATCAGGAAGGCTATTCCAAGTATTATGCCAATAACGTAGTAAAGCGTGTCTGGAAGAGTGCAGCCGCAGCAGGCTATAGTAGCTATTTCCCTCTGGAAGATGGAGGCGCTATTACTGATGATCACGGTCCTGTGAATGAAGTCGCCGGCATCCCCTGCATCGACATCATCAACTATTACCCCGACTGCGCTCAGAGTAGCTTCGGTCCTACGTGGCACACCATCCATGACGACATGGATCATTTGGACCGCAGCACATTAAAAGCCGTAGGTCAAACCCTCATCCAAGTAATTTACACGGAAAAATAATTACAGCTGTCCTGCTTCCACCATCAGCACTACGCGTTCCGTCAGTTTGTCGGTGCCCTCGGCATCATAACCTTTCTTCAGAGAGGCACCAAACATCCAGGCGAAGGCCTGCCACATACCAGAGCGCACAGGACCGATGAAAGCCTGCATCGCTTCGTAAGCGGTAGAGTTACACTCACGGTCTACGAGTTTTATCAGCAACTTTCCCTGTGAGAAAGTGAGTTTCTTCATCTGTGGCTTATATTCCTTCACGATAGCCTGTTCCACCTTCTTCAGATGTGCCTGTCGCTCATCGGGGGGTAGGGTCTCCGTGAACTCCGCAGTCTCGATAATAATCTGTCGTACCTGTTTGGCCAGTGGCAAAACCTTCTTCACGTTCTTCACCAGTCGTGTATAGGCCTGTTGCTGGCGCTTGCTCTTGAATGTCAGTTCTGGATACACATATACATTCGACATCTCCATATACTGTATGGAGTCGCCATCCACCAGCGTCTTACCTACCTTCACCGTAGGCTCAAACGTGGGGTCGCCAAAATCCTGTGCTGTAGCCGATAGCCACACCACAAGTCCCGTCAGCAGTATCATTATCCGTTTCACGCCTGCAAAGGTA
>CAZIKA010000033.1:0-737 GCA_964539705.1 uncultured Prevotella sp.
TACATTGGCAAACTATAACCACGACTGGGTGCAATCTGATGCTACGGTGGCCCTGAAGAATAATACAGGTCGTACTGTTACGCAGGTCACAGGACGCATAATCTACTATGATATGAGTGGTAATATGCTGGATTATCAGGACTTCACGAAGGCTGTTACCATAGAGTCCGGCATGGTGAAGAATTTCTCATTGAAAGGGTATGGGCATAGGGATGATTACGCCTATTATAAGAGCAGCATCGTTCCTGGTAAACCAGATCGCAAATATAAGGTGATGTTTGAACTGAAGTATTATAAAACAAAATAAGCCAGCGAAGAACACTAGGGACAGGCCTGCGTCTCGCCTAAAGGAAGATGGCTGATGTCTGATGGAAGATGTGTTTTTTCCCATTGGATTATTTGGGGAGTTCTGAAATTCTTCTTAACTTTGCAGAGTCTCTCATTATTAGAATCCCTTATGAAAAGATTTGCTTGGCTATTAACTTTATTGTGCTTATTGCTGCCGACAACGGCAAAATCTCAGGACGGATTTGGCCGTTCTAGTATGGAAGTGATTAACGATATGGCTCCTGGTTGGAACCTTGGCAATACGCTGGAGGGTGTTGCTACATGGGCTGGAGTGGACTTCCTGAATAATAAGGGTGGAGTAGGGGCAGAAACAGCCTGGCAGGGCACGAAGACTACGCAGGAAATTATAGACTATGTGAAAAGCCTCGGCTTTAGGAGTGTGCGTATTC
>CAZIKA010000033.1:791-20625 GCA_964539705.1 uncultured Prevotella sp.
GGGCCTTCGGACATATCAGTAATGCATCGACCTATGAGATAGACAGCAAGTGGATGACGCGCGTCAAAGAGGTGGTGGACTACTGCATCCGCGACAGTCTGTATGTGGTCTTGAACGACCATTGGGACGGCGGATGGCTGGAGAATCATATCGCTGATACGGATACTGCCACAATCAGAAAGAACAAGGAAGTGCTTACAGCCCTATGGACTCAGATTGCCAATACTTTTATGGACTATGACGAGCATCTGCTCTTTGCTGGGCTGAACGAGCCGAACGCGGAAAACCAAGCGGCCACGAATAACCTGATACAGTATAACCAGACCTTCGTGGATGCCGTGCGTGCCACGGGTGGCAATAACACGCATCGCATACTGGTGGTTCAGGGGCCGGCAACCAATATCGAGCACACCTGTAATTATATGGCCGGCAAGATGCCTACAGACGTAGTCGAGGGTAGGTTGGCTGTAGAGATTCACTACTATAACCCCTGGCAGTTCTGGTGTATGGAAAACGACGAGTCGTGGGGTAAGGTCTTTTATTACTGGGGGCAGGGCAACCATCTGAGCGGTTCGACGCACAATGCCACCTGGGGCGAGGAGGCCGACATGAAAACACAGTTGAAGATGATGAAAACCAACTTCGTGGACAAAGGGTATCCTGTGGTTATTGGCGAATTCGGGGCTAACTGGCGCGATTTGTCTGCGCTGGCGGGTGAGAGTCAGGAAAAGCACAATGCCTCTATCAAGGCCCACTATCGCGAACTCCACCGCTTATGCAAGGAGATGGGGGGCATGGTACCCATGACGTGGGACACGAACTACTGTAGTCAAGATGGAAAGAAAGGCTGTATGACCATCATTGATCGCCAGAACCTGAGTGTGTTTGGCACCTATGCAATGGAGGGCATCAACGAGATTTACCCCCGTCCTTCAGAGGCGGCCGTCAGAAACATCCAACAGACATCTGATGAGGAATCTGTGCCCATCTATCGTCTTGACGGACAAAAGACTTCCAGCCTTCATCTCTCCCCAGGGATTTATATCCGCAAGAGTCAGAAGTTCATTGTGAACTGAGGCAATTGTCTCTGTAACATTTCTGTGATTTTACTTTTGTGGTAATCGTTCTGGACTTACGGTGGCCCGTTCGTTGACGCGTCGTATAGGTGGCGATATCAAGGTTGATACGGCTTATATCGGCGGTTCGCGTTTTGTCATGACATTACCCATTGTTTCTGTATGATACAATAGCATTTTCTTGTGTAATTGCATTTTTTTTTGTAAATTTGCACACTGAAATGCATAATAAATTGATGAAAGAACTCCCTCATCCCCTCGTGGCGGCTATTCCATTGGTGATTCTGATAGGTCTGCTGGCTGTGATTATTGCGCTTTTTGGCAGTGATTCGCTGAGCGGTGGCAGTCAGGTGTCGCTATTGGCAGCGATGGCTGTGTGCGTGTTTATCTCGATGGTCTTCTATCGTGTGCCTTGGAAAGCCTTTGAGCAGCAGATAGAGAAGACGGTGGGTGGCGTGGCTATTATGATACTGATTCTGTTGACAGTAGGTATGCTGTCAGGCTCGTGGATGATTAGTGGCGTGGTGCCTACGCTGATATATTATGGTGTACAGATGTTGTCGCCTCAGTTCTTCCTGGTATGTGCCTGCGTGATTTGTGCGCTGGTGTCGCTACTTTCGGGTAGTTCGTGGACCACGATAGCCACGATAGGTGTGGCGCTGCTGGGTATCAGTCATGCGCTGGGCGTCAGCGAGGCTGTTGCTGCAGGCGCCATCATCTCTGGTGCCTATTTCGGTGATAAGATGTCGCCTCTGAGCGATACCACTATTTTGGCATCCTCGTCGGCTGGTGTGGATATCTTTAAGCACATACGCTATATGATGCTGACCACGATGCCAGCCTTTATGTTGACACTCCTGATATTTACGGCATTAGGATTGGGTTTTGATGCTGACGACAGTATTCATGTGCATCAATATACGGAAGGACTGGGCGGTAAGTTTAATATCTCGCTGTGGACGCTTCTGGTTCCTGTGCTCACTGGTGTGTTGATTGTAAAACGTGTGCCCTCGCTCATAGTGCTGTTTCTGTCGGCCCTGATGGCAGGACTGATGGCCATTATCCTGCAGCCGCACATCCTGACGGAGATTGCAGGAGATGCATCGCTGAGTAATGTTGCAGCCCTGACAAAAGGATTGGTGATGACTTTCTATGGTCCTACAAGTATAGAGATGGGCTCGGAAGAACTTAACGAGTTGGTATCTACAGGAGGTATGGCTGGTATGCTGAATACCATATGGCTGATTATCTGCGCCATGTGTTTTGGAGCTGTGATGGTGGCCAGCGGTATGATTGAGAGCATCACAAGGGTGGTGATTAGTTGGGTGAGGAGCAGGGTAGGGCTGGTGGCCTCTACTGCCAGCACAGGTCTCTTCCTAAACGTAGCCACAGGTGATCAGTTTATTAGTATCGTGTTGACTGTGAATATGTTTAAGAACGTGTATGAGAAGCAGGGCTACGAACCACGTCTGGTGAGTCGTACGGCTGAGGACTCGGCCACGGTGACCAGTGTGCTGGTGCCATGGAATACCTGTGGACTGACGCAGAGCACGGTGCTGGGTGTGGCTACCATCGCCTATCTGCCTTATTGCTTCTTCAATATCCTGAGTCCCCTGATGACTATCCTCGTTGCTGCCATCGGGTGGAAGATCAAGCAGGCAAAGGTCTCTTAGAAGCTGCTGCAATATGCGCTGGGCGCCGCTGTTGCCTTGCTGCGAGGCCACTGTAGATAGTGGATGGCAGCGGTGGTGTCGGCTTGTCTCCAAATTATTATTTTTTAGAAACATCTGCCACTCTGCCACCATTTTTCAAGAAATGCCCTGTCTATCGGCAATAGAGAGGTGGCAGATGGGTGGCAGATGGTGGCAGCAAAAACGAAAAAGTGAACGAGAAGCAGGCAAATCGAAGGTGAGGAACTGCCAGATCGAGGGGGAGGAACTGCCAGTTCGAAGGCCTCGATTGGCAAGCTCGTCAGTCTCGAACCGTAAGTACGCTATTTAGTACTCGTAAGTAGCCTATTTAGCATTCGTAAGTAGCCTATTTAGCATTCGTAAGTACGCTACTTTTCATAAACATTATTAAATATAGGTATGCGAGGCGGGATATGTCGCAGATTATTCGTAAATTTGTGCTTTAAATCAAAGATAAGAAGGACTATAAAATGAAAAGACTGATATTGCTATTCTTGCTAATCCCTGCGCTTCATAGCTTTGCACAGACGGAGGCGTTTGTGCGTGGAGCTGACGTGAGCTGGTGTACGGAGATGGAGGCTGACGGCAAGGTGTTTCGTAATGCTGACGGGGAGGTAACGGATATCTTCGCTCTGTTGCGACGGATAGGGATGACGGCAGTAAGATTGCGCGTGTGGGTGAACCCAGAAAGATTGGGATACGGAGCGTGGAGCGACAAGGCTGACGTGCTGAAGAAAGCTCGTCGTGCTCAGGCTCAGGGACTCGATATCATGATTGATTTCCATTACAGCGACTTCTTTGTAGACCCAGGCACACAAGCTACGCCACTCGATTGGCAGGGCTTTTCACTGGACCAGGTAAAAGAGGCCTTGGCGGCGCATACCAAAGACGTGCTTCAGACCCTGAAATCAGAGGGCATTGAGCCTAAATGGGTGCAGGTGGGCAACGAAACCAATAATGGCATGATATGGGATTACGGACGTATTGACTGGAACCTGAGCGATGCGGCCCGTTACACGAACTATGTTGCCTTGAGCAATGTCGGCTATGATGCGGTGAAGTCGGTTCTGCCTCATGCCGCTGTCATCGTGCATTTAGGAAATACGAAGGATGCCCTTTGGTTTTATGAGGAGTTCAAGGAGGCAGGCGGGAAGTTTGACATGATAGGGTTGTCGCACTATCCCACGATTGAAGAGTGGAACAGCACGGATGCCGAAGCTGCATACAGTAACGCCAATGCTGCCAGTCAGGTTAGCGAGGCAATAGGGAAATTTCAAGTGCCGGTAATGATTTGCGAGACGGGCTTTGACGCTTGGCAACAGGATCTGGCTGCAGAGGTGATGGAGGATCTGATGAATCGCATGAAGGTCATCCCAGGTTGTGCTGGTGTCTTTTACTGGGAACCGGAGGTAGATGGTCAATGGAAGCCCGCCTATTACAGTCAGACGGGATGGGGAGCCTATGGAAAGGGTGCCTTTACTACCGATGGACGCCCTACCAAGATTCTCGATGCATTCAGCGAGAAAACCAATGGTATCCATACGATTCTTCAAGGAAAAGATTGCCAGGAAGCACATTACGATCTCTTGGGTCGACGTATCGATATGCTCAAGTTCCATCGTGCTATCAGGAAAAAGGGCGCCTCGTTTAGCTCGCTATGATAAAGCGATTTAAGAAAGTTTGATGATACGCGAATGCGGAATGTGGATTTTTTTTCGTAATTTTGCAGACAAATAACGAAAATGCTATGAGAAAAGGACTTTTATTTGTGATGATGTGCGTTGCCTTCTCGGCTTCGGCACAGACAAAGGACGGAGGCATCAGTAAGAAGATGCTCTCGGAGATAGAGAAGGAAAACGTGATGCAGGCGTCAGACCGCGCTCTGGTAAACGCGATTGCTGCCAACGCCATTGAGGATTTGGCAAAGAACCGCCAGAACGCAGGAGCGCTGGACACGCATTTCAGTATTGAGACGAAGAAACAATCGATTACTGATCAGAAGCAGAGCGGACGCTGCTGGATGTTTAGCGGGTTTAACGTGCTGCGTTCAGACTTTGCCCTGCGTTCCGACTCGCTCACGGTAGAACTGTCGCAGGCCTACCTTTTCTTCTATGACCAGTTGGAGAAGGCCAACCTAATGTTGCAGGGTTGCATAGATACAGGTAAGAAACCCATCGATGATCAGCGCGTGCAGTTCTTCTTCCATTATCCCATTAGCGACGGTGGTACGTTCTGTGGTGTTGCTGACCTGACGGAGAAGTACGGACTGGTGCCTACAGAGGTGATGCCAGAATCATACTCTAGCGATAATACCTCGAAGGCTCGCGCCCTGATAGCCTCGAAACTGCGTGAGTTTGGTTTGCAACTGCGTGAGATGGTGCAGAAAAACAAGAAGTCGGGTGCTATCGAGAATGCGAAGACACGAATGCTGAGCCAGATATACCACATGCTTGTCTATACCATTGGTGAGCCCCCTCAGAAGTTCACCTATGCCTTCAAGAACACCAAGGGTAAGACCGTAGGCGAAGCAAAGGATTATACGCCGCAGGAGTTTTATAAAGAGGTGGTAGGAAAAAAGCTGAACGGCACATTCATCATGGTGATGAACGACCCCCGTCGTGAGTATTACAAAACCTATGAGGTAGAGTTGGACCGTCACACCTACGACGGACATAACTGGAAATATGTGAACCTGCCTATGGACGACATCGAGGAGATGGCTATCAGCGCCCTGAAGGCTGGGCATAAACTCTATTCTTCGTTCGATGTGGCTAAGATGCTGGATCGCAAGCGTGGTTATGCTGATACGGAGAATTTTGATTATGGCTCACTCTTTGGTACCACTTTCGGTATGACGAAGGCGGAGCGTATCTCAACCTTCGATAGCGGTTCAACCCATGCAATGACGCTGACGGCAGTTGACCTCGACAAGAAAGGCAAGGCCACGAAATGGAAGGTGGAGAACTCATGGGGCGCTACGTGGGGACAGCAGGGCTGTATGATTATGACTGATCGCTGGCTGCGTGAGTATATGTTCCGACTGGTGGTTCCCAATGAATATGTACCTGCGAAAATCAAGATGGCCTACGAGGCGGAGCCTGTGATGGTGATGCCGGAAGACCCATTGTTTCAGATGGACGAGTAAAACGCAAGATGATGAAACAGGTAAGACCCAAAAAGAATCTTGGTCAGCACTTTCTGACCGACCTTTCTATTGCTAAACGTATTGCTGATACGGTGGATGCCTGTCCGGATATCCCCGTATTGGAGGTAGGACCTGGTATGGGCGTAATGACGCAATATCTGGTAGAGAAGCCGCGTCCGTTTAAGGTGGTGGAGATAGACCGCGAGTCGGTGGAATACCTGAACGAGCATTTCCCAAAGCTTCGCGAGAATATATTAGGCGAGGACTTTCTGCGTATGGACCTGAGAGAGGTCTTTGATGGACAGCAGTTTGTGCTCACAGGCAACTATCCCTACGATATCTCTTCGCAGATATTCTTCAAGATGCTGGATAATCGCGACCTGATTCCCTGTTGTACGGGTATGATTCAGCGTGAGGTGGCTCTGCGTATGGCCTCTCAACCTGGCAATAAGCAATATGGTATATTGTCGGTGCTGATTCAGGCATGGTATGATGTGGAGTATCTCTTTACGGTGGAGCCAGGTGTGTTTAACCCGCCCCCCAAGGTACAGAGTGCCGTGATTCGCATGACACGAAACAAGGTTCAGCACTTGGGATGCAACGAGGAACTGTTTAAGCGTATCGTGAAGACCACGTTCAATCAGCGTCGTAAGATGCTGAGGGTCAGTCTGAAGCAATTGTTGCCAGCAGATTCGCTGTTTTATAACGAAAACTCTTCTATGTTGACAAAACGTCCAGAACAATTGTCAATCCCAGAATTCGTGGAACTGACAAATAGGATAGAAAAATGGTTGTGTGCGAGCACAACAACTTGATTTGTATCAATAATAATCGATTTTTCTTCCAAAAGTTGATGAAAAATGATACGTCCAATGAAAAAACGTTGTACCTTTGCATCGTCAAAAGGAAACAATGACACGAGATCTTCAATAGTTTGTTTTAGTTTTTTTTAGGTAAATGGATGAGCCTTGTGAAAGGCTGGGAAATGCATAGAAAGTTAGTAAAAATAATTCGATAGGTTAGTTAGTAATAAAAGGTTAGTTAGATTGTTTTTTAGGCGATAGGTATTAATAAGGTAAGAAAGATTGATTGAAAGGGTAACAAAAGTAGAAAAGGTTTTTAGTTATTAATATCGTAAGTTATGCAGGTCTTAGTTGAGAAACTGAGACCTGCAATTTTTTTTACCTTTTTTACTTTTTTACCTTTTCACCTTTCAAGATGCGCACATCATCGACAGGACGGTTATAGTCGTCAGTAAAGACTTTCTGGATCTTTTCTACTACATCCAGTCCCTCAACGACTTCTCCGAAAACGGTATACTGTCCGTCAAGATGGGGTGAACCGCCTGTCTTACGGTAGGTCCAGAACATCTCGGAACTGAGATGGGTCTGCCCCTTGGTATTCTCCAACACCTTTTCTTGAATAGCCTCCAACTCTTTTGTGGAATAGGTCTTGCCCCAAACGATATAGAACTGGCAAGCGCTGGAACGTCGTTCCGGATTCGCTGCATCACCCTCGCGAGCCATAGCCACAGCACCTCTGGCATGATAGTGGGTAGGTGTTTTGATTTCTGCTGGTAGCGTATAACCCAAGTCGCCTCCACCAAGCGTCTCGCCTGGTTCCGCATTTTTGCTCTTGGGATCGCCCGTCTGAATCATGAAACTCTTGATGACTCGATGGAAAAGGAGTGAATCATAAAAGTGTTCATCAACGAGTTTCAGGAAGTTATCGCGATGAATTGGCGTATCATCATAAAGCATGATGCGGATATTGCCCTCGGTGGTTACTAGCAGCACCTCATTAGTTTGTGCTGACAGAGGTAATGTAAGCAGACTGAATAGCAGACTGCCAAATAGACTTTTTACGTTCATATAGGATGAGTTTTCAATTTCAACTTGTTGTTCCAATGTCCTATGAATAGGCGTGTGAGGAAGATGATACCTCGGAAGGTGAGTTCGATAGCCATTGCTAGCCAGACACCCTTCAGACCGTAGTCCTTTGATAAGTACCACGCCAGCGTCAGACGAACACCCCACATGGAAGCCAGACTCATGAAGGCAGGCTTCAACGTGTCGCCAGCACCAATAAACACGCCGTTGCAGACAATAGCGGCGGCAAACATCGGTTCTGCCCATGCTTCGATACGCAGCACCTGGGTGCCCAGGGTTATCACTTCGTCGACAGGCGACATGATAGTCATCAGTTCTGGTGCGAAGCTCCACATCAGGATACCCATCAGGGTCATCACGATGATGCCCATTCCTACCGACATACGTGCCAGACTACGGGTCAGCACCTTTTGTCCGGCCCCGATGCCTTGTCCCACCAATGTCGTTGCTGCCTCCGCGATACCAAAACCTGGCATATAGCACAGACTCTCAACGGTGATAGCCAAGGAGTGGGTTGCCAATGCAATAGTGCCCAGAGGGGCTACTATCAGGGTGCTGACAATCTGGGCTCCTCCCATTAGCATATGTTGAAGTCCCATTGGGGCACCAATCTTGAAGGCGGTGCCTACGGTATCACTCTTAGGCATAAAGGTGCCTGGGAATCCCTTCAGACGAAGCATATCGCTGCGTACCAACAGGAAATAGAGCATCAGCAGGGCTGTAATCAGTTCAGCAAGACCGGTACCGATAGCAGCTCCCATCACTCCCAGGTTGAGTATATATATAAAGATGTAGTTGAAGACAACATCCATCACGCACATACCGATGTTTAGGATGGATGGTATCTTCATATTGCCTGAACATTTCAGCATCGAGCCTGCCAGACCTTCCATCTGGAAGAAGATGCCTGCGAGTCCGATGATAGCGAAATAGACGGAGGCATCGTGAGCTATCTCTTCGCTACCGCCCATCCAATAGGGGAGAAAGGGACTGATACCCAGACAGATGGCACTCATCAGGAAACTCCATATCAGACAGCATACCAATGCCTGACGCAACACGCGACGAGCACCAGCAAAGTCGTTGGCTCCAATGAAATGGGCTACCTGAACAGAGAAACCCATAGAGGCTGCTGAGGCCAGTCCGCCCATCAGCCAGCCTGTGGTCTCGACAACCCCGATGGCTGCTGAGGCCTTTGCCCCCAAATGTCCTACCATCGAGGCATCAATGAAGAACATGATGGTGGCTGATATCTGGGCAAGGATAGAGGGAATAGAAAGTTGCACGATGAGTCGCAACTTTTCTTGTTGCGTCATCGTGCGACCTTCACGGATGTAAGAGAGCAGATCCTGACTCTTACTCATTAGTTGATTTGATTGTTACTATTTCTTTTTCTTCTCACTACCTGTCAGCTTCTCTACTGCATCGAGTGCCTGATCGTTGAGGTTGACGTTGTGGGTGGTCTTAGCCTCGATAGTGCCAGCACGCATAATGTCAGCCATATCAACACCAGTAGCACTCTTCAGTACGTCGAAAGCCTGCTTGATAGCTACGGGCACGTTGCCACTCATAGCAGAGATACCCTGACCGTCGCCGCTGTAGATGTTGACATCCTTAATAGCAGAGATAGGCTTAGCCACGTTCTCAACTACCTGAGGCAGTACCTCAATCATCATCTGTACGACAGCTGCGTTATTGTACTTCTTATAGGCCTCAGCCTTCTTGTCCATAGCGAGAGCCTCAGCCTCACCTTTCTTTTGGATGGCATAAGCCTCAGCCTCACCTTTTGCCTTGATACCAGCAGCCTCCTGCTCTAAGCGATAACGGGTAGCGTCAGACTCGGCATTCTGAGCCAAAGCACGCTGCTCAGCCTCGTACTTCTGGGCCTCTGCCACACGCTTGCGCTGTTCCAGTTCGGCAGCAGCATCACGCTCTACCTTATACTTATCAGCATCAGCCTTCTTCTCAATCTCAGCAGCCAACTCGTTCTGCTTGATCTCGATGCGCTCCTTAGAGAGCACCTGCTCGCGCTTTGTCTTCTCAATCTCTGCCTCAACGGTCTTGATGTTGATGGTCTTCTGCTGTTCCTGCTGCTGGATAGCGTAGGCGGCATCGGCATCAGCCTGGGCAGTATCAGCCTGCAACTTCAGGGCAGCGCGCTTCAAGGCGAGGTCGTTGTTCTTGATAGCGATAGCGGTATCAGCATCTACACGGGCATCGTTAGAGTCCTTGTCTGCTTTTGATACCTCAATCTTTACATCGCGCTCAGCAATAGCACGGTTGATGGCAGCATCCTTCTTGATCTTTGCCGTGTTATCAGCACCGAGGTCCTTAATCAGTCCCTCACGGTCTGTCACATTCTGGATATTGCAAGAGATAATGTTGATACCCAATTTCGCCATATCTGGCGTAGCTTTCTGCATCACCTGATCAGAGAAACCGTCACGATCAGTATTCAGGGAACGCAGGTCAAGTGTACCGATGATCTCACGCATATTACCCTGCAGAGAGTCCTGCAACTGTGTAGCAATCTCATCGGGGGTCATGTTCAGGAAGTTCTTGGCAGCCAAACGGGTCCCATCCTTATCGGGCAGAACTTGCACCTTTGCTACAGCATCAACGTCAACATTAATGAAGTCGTTGGTTGGCACACTCTCCTCAGTCTTGATATCAACGGTAATCTGTCCTAGATACACGCGATCTAGTCGCTGGAAGAACGGGATACGGAATCCACCAGTACCAATCAGCACCTTTGGCTCCTTCCAGATACCTGAGATGATATAGGCGAAAGAGGGTGGCGCCTTCACGTAAGAGACAAAAATAAAGATGGCGAGAAAAAAGACGCCTAATGTGATGAGTGAATACATAACTGTAGGTTCCATAATTGAATAATTTTAGGGGTTATCAAAATTGTCAAAGCAAATGTACTGATTTTCGATTGAACGGCAAAAAAAATTGGCGATATTTAACAAAAACTCTTGCTAAAATGATGGAAAAGGGTTACCTTTGCAAAGTGATGATGACATTTAATACAGAACAGCAACAAGTGATAGAGGCTTCAGGCGGCTATCATCTGGTATTGGCTCCTCCTGGCTGTGGTAAGACAGCTGTGCTTGCCGAGCGTATTGTGTGGGCACATGAACATGGTGTGGACTTTGCGGATATGGCGTGTCTGACGTTTACCAACCGTGCTTCACGAGGTATGCGTGAGCGAATCAGAGAGCGGATGGATAACGTGAAAGGACTCGATGCGCTGTTTGTGGGTAATGTGCATCGCTTCTGCTCGCGTTTTCTCTTTGAGAACGGCATCGTGCCAGAACATACGGCGGTGATAGACAATGATACCTCGTTCAGCATTATGGCAGATTTCTTGGGCGAGGATGAGCTGAAGGTGCTGGGTGACAATAAGGATCGTCAGCGCTATTCTCAGATTCTGAACCTACAGCATCTGATGTATCAGTGTGAGCATCACTATCCTTCGAAACTGATGGTGCATAGGGATGCCATCGTGGCAACGACGCTCAAGGAACTGTGTCTGTCTTTTGGGCTTCCTTATGTGCAGGATTCCTGTATCATGCTCTACCGTGACTCAGAGCATTATCTGTATGAGTCGCCGGTGCTCAGTCGTGATGCCTCCAATCTGTTGCTATGTCTGGATACCGCCCGTCGTTATGAGCAATATAAGCAACAGAACGACCTGTTGGATTTCGAGGACCTGCTTTTGAAGACATATGATACCCTGACGCAGGGTGATGCGATTTCGTATCCTACCTTTAAGTGGCTACAGATAGACGAGGTACAGGACTTGAATCCGCTTCAGTTGGCTATCATTGATTGCTTTACGGATACGGATGCAACGGTGGTCTATCTTGGTGATACGCAGCAGGCTATCTTCTCGTTTATGGGTGCTCAGACGGATACGTTGACGATGTTGAAGAGTCGTTGCGGAGAGGGACATTTTCATAATTTCTTCGTCAACTACCGTTCGCCCCAATATCTGCTTGACGTGTTTAATCATTATGGAGAACAGCAATTGGGAATAGCCCACGACCTGCTACCTTCTACCCAGAACCAGACGGCGAAACAGCCTGATGACCTGAAAATACTGGAGGCTGATACCAATGTGGACGAGGCAAATATGGTGGCTCGTGAGGTGCAGCATCTTTATGAGAAGTATCCTGATGATACGATAGCTGTCGTTGTAGCGTTCAATAGTGATGCAGATGACGTTAGCGGAGCCTTGCAAACCTTGCCTCATTTTAAGATATCTGGCATTGACTGCTTCTCTACACCCGATGTGCGTCTGTTGTTGGCTCATCTCTGTGTGGTGTCGATGGAACAGAACTTCATTGCCTGGTCCCATCTGTTCACAGGACTGCATGTCTATACATCCAACAGCTTGTCGCGCCAGTTTGTCCGTCAAGTGATGGAACTGGCACTCTCGCCTGCTGATTTCCTTGACTATGAGGACTCTACCTATCTGAATGAGTTCGTGAAAGTCTATGAGAAACAGGACATCGTGGTATTTGATACGGAGACCACAGGACTGAGTGTCTTTGAGGATGACGTCGTACAGATTGCTGCCGTGAAGGTGAGACAGGGTAGGGTGATAGAAGAGTTGAATCTTTTCGTCGAGACCGAGCGTACCATCCCAGAGATGCTTGGTGATGTGGTGAACCCTCTGATAGCAGAATATGCCGCTCAGCCCCATCTGTCACATCAGGAGGCGTTACAGCATTTCGTGGACTTTGCCAGTGGGTGTGCTATTCTGGGGCATAATGCTACGTATGACTATCAGATTATGGAGCATAATATGCAGCGCTATGCACCAGAACTGTCAATGTACCGTTTATGGCCTTGCTATTTTGACAGCCTGAAGATGGCTCGTCTGCTACGTCCTCGTTTGAAGAGTTATAAGTTGAAGGACCTGTTGGTGGAACTCAATCTGGAAGGTCAGAACTCACACTTGGCAAATGATGATATCCTGGCAACGAACAGTCTGATGGTGTATTGCTTTGACAGAGCTCGTAGCATCATCGGTCGTCAGCGAGAGTTTATGAAACATCATCAGAAGATCATAGACCGCTTCCGTCATCTCTATGCCGACCTCTATCAGCATTCGCGCAGCAGACTGTATGAACAAAGTCGTATACCGCTGCTCTCTACCGAACTGCAATACACGTTCGATTATCTGCGCGACATAGGACGCATCGGACAGATGCCCAAGCTACCATATATAATAAGGTATATAGAGCAAGAACTGATAACTTCGGCTAGCGGCTTGTCGTTGGCAGAGCAGTTGAGTAAACATATTCAGGACCTGACGACGATGAAGGAGGCTGACCTCTGTGGGGCTTCCAGTATGACGGACCGCGTATTCGTGAGTACTGTTCATAAGGCAAAGGGACTGGAGTTCGACCATGTGATTGTCTATGATGCCGTGGAGGGAAAGTATCCTAGCATCTATGCTGATACAGAGAATGGAGGACAGGAGGAAGCCCGTAAGTTCTATGTGGCAATATCACGTGCTCGCAAGCGTCTCACCATCGGTTTCTGTCATAACAGCGTGACCCGTTGGGGACGTACCTATCCTAAACAGCTGACCCGTTATATGGCTTCTATACGTCAGTTCTTCTGCTGATGTGACAAAATCAGAAGGATAAGACACAAAATCCAAAAGCCTTATGCCGCAAAATTATTACCTTTGCAAACGGAATAAAAACCTTTAACAAGTAATATGAAGAAAATCTTTTTAATGGCAGCTGCTTTTGTGGCTGCGATGGGTGTGAATGCCCAGAACCCCTATCTGCCTTTGTGGGAACACCTGCCCGATGGTGAGCCCCGTGTGTTTGAGGACCCCGATCAGCCGGGTAAGTTCCGTGCTTATATCATCGGTTCGCATGATGTGACCTATACGGCCTACTGTGGACCAGATATCCGTATGTGGTCGGCACCTGTGGAAGACCTCAGCCAATGGCGTGACGAGGGTCCTATCTTTACGTGGTTCGTTAACGGACAGTGGGACACGATGTATGCCCCTGACCTTGTAGAGACTGTAGACAAGACCACAGGAAAGAAAACCTATTGGCTCTATCCTCACTCTCGCGGATGGCGTCGTGTGGCAATGGTATGTAAGGGTGACCGTCCTGATGGCCCCTTTACGCCTGTGAACCTTACTGCTGATGGCACCCAGTGTCTGCCTGGTTCGCTGATTGATTTCGACCCATCAGTATTCATAGAGAAGGTTACCGATAAGAAGGATAAGGACTACGACAAGGGCTATCGTGCTTACGTGTTCTATGGCTTCCAGCACTCTACTGCTTGTGAGCTTGACCAAAACACGATGTATTCAAAACGCGAGGGTACAGAGCTCATTGATCCGTTCATTCCTGCTAGCAGCGCTGATGGTCGTTTGCTCGATAAGGCTGGTAGTGAGTATAAAGCCCTTTATCAGGGACAGAACCCCTTGGACTTCAATTTCTTCGAGGCTTCTTCTATCCGTCAGGTTGGCAATAAGTACGTGATGGTGTTCTCTGGTTACTCTGGTAAGGAATATGGTCTGGGTAACACGAACTCTGCTCTTCGTTATGCCTTTGGTGACTCTCCTCTGGGTCCTTGGCGTTCAGGTGGCGTGTTGGTTGACTCACGTGGTGTTGTATTGAATGAGGATGGCTCAAAGCTCATCACCACTAATGCTGGTCATAACACCCACGGCTCATTGCAGGAGATTAACGGCCAGTGGTATGTGTTCTATCACCGTCCTCCCCGTGGCTTCGGCAATGCTCGTCAGGCAATGGTGGCTCCTGTGAAGATTACATGGGACAAGAAGCCTGTAGCTAAGGGTGGTAAGGTGACTATTACTGGTTATGACCCATACGTGAAGGGTAATGAATGGACGGCTGCTGCCTCTGACGGTAATACCTATACAGGTGCTGAGGTGACCAGTGAGGGTTTCCAGATTTTTGGCCTGCCTCCATATAATTACTATTCTGCAGGTATCGCCTGCTTTATGTATGGTCCCAATGCCAATCAGTATATGCAGGACAACCATGATGTGTGGAACAACTCTATGGATCTCGCAGGAATCCTGAATGGTGGTATCATTGGCTTTAAGTACTTTGGCTTTGGAGGTCTGGCTCAGGATACTAAAGGCTGTAAGGCCTTCGAGGGTACCAAAAAGGGCGATAATACGACCTTGGGCGTTTATCTGACACCCAGTGGAAAAGGTGCATTCAAGATTCATGTCAAACTCGATGATCCTTGGAAGGGTCAGGAGATTGGTGTCATTGATGTGCCTGCCAACGCTGCTCGTCAGGCTACGATGTATTACGCAGCAGTTTCTGCTGTAGAAGGGCTTACAGGCAAACATGCCATCTATCTGGTGACAGATGGGCCTGAGGTAAAGCAGCCTGAACAGCCACAAGGTCGTCCGCAGTTTGGTCGCCGTCCGCAGGAGCCCCAGCGTCCACAGGGTCTCTTCGACCTTCACGGTATCAGCTTCACAAAGGGTGCCGACCATATTGCTCCTGTAGTTCCACAGATAACGATTACTTTCGATGGTCAGAAGCTTAACATCCCCGAGAAGCCCATTATGGCTACCAACCAGAACGGCTATACCGAGTGCAGCACCTATCAACTCTATGCTCCACGAAAGGCAGGTAAGATTGAGGCCAAGGCCAGTGATCCTCAGGTAACCACCAAGATTATCCTTGGTAAGGATTACCGAGCTACAGTCGAGGCTACCTATAAGGGCAAGACCAAGTATTTCCTGATTAACTAATGAAGTGATTAGTTATTAAATAATAAGAGGTGAGACGTCAAAAATCTCACCTCTTTTCTTTATGATCTCTTTGGTCGCATATTGAACTTATAAGCTACCGAAAGCATGATGTAACGTGGGATGCAGTTGTTCCAGGTCTCCGTCCTGCCTTGTGCGTTGACGCTGTACTGCTTATTGGATAGCTTGTGCAACAGGTCGAAGGCTGTGAGCTTCAGTGTGAGCTTTTCGTTGAAGAACGAGCGAGCCAGTTCGGCATTCCAAATCAAATCATCCGTGTTCATCATCTCGCTCTGATACCCTCTGCGACTGTACATACGGATATCTGTAGCTACGCTGATTTCTGTCCAGGGGATGGTGTAGCGCAATAAACCACCATAGTTATAATCAAAGGCAGAGATATTCTGAAAGTCTTCGCGATTGCTCACAGAACGACGCCAGTTCACGTCTCCGCTGATGGCAATGGTGAGCTTGTCCTTCTGATATTCCAGCCCTAAGTGTTCGTGTAGCGTCCAGTTATGTACGGTGCTCTTATCCTGAGCAGACTGTTGTTGTGATACAACAACATACTGGACGGGGAAGTCAACGGAGTGTGTGTATTCAACGTCAGCGCGCTGCTGGAGGGTGAGTCGCTTAGCACTGTCGAGTGGCTGCTCGTAGCTGGACCCCATGCCCCAGTACCAGTTGCCATCGATATTATCCTGCATGAAGCGGTATTCACCAGTAGTGGTGTCGTATATAGTGCGCGTACCGATAGCCCTTTGCGTGAGCGAGGCATTGCTCCACAGACGGATGAAACGGCGGATGGAGTCGTTGTTGAACTGGAATCCGATGTTTATATGGTGGGAGAGCGTAGACTTTAGGTCTGGGTTGTTGATGGTGGTTATCAGCGGATTGGTGGTATCTCCAACTGGCATCAGTTCTGGTAGTCCTGGTCTGCTCATACTCATACTGTAACCCAAGCTGTTGAGGCCGTTTTTCTTTCCCCAGCGCGACCAGTTGATACTTGGTGAGAATTCCACATAACTGCGACGGGCAATGGTGTCGAGCGTAGCAAAGTCGTTATATTTTAATCTCTCATGAGGATTCTTGATATTGAGGATCAAGGAGAAATAGGAATCATCGCTCGAGTGCATGACATCAATAGAAGAACTGAGTGTGCGAGTCTGCAGTTGTTGCTCGTCGCAGTTGTTATAGTCCATCGCACTCATCAGAGCCAGATGCGTAGAGGGTAGCCATTCCGTCTGATACTTGTCTTCAGCGAGACCGTCCAGTCGGTAGCGCAGGTTGTTGCTATTGCTTAACGACTGTGCATAGCTTACATCAACGCCCACAAACCATTTATTGAGCAGTTGCAGATAATAGCCCAGTTCTGCCTGATAGCTGTAGCTGTCGCTATGCGTGTCGGCATAGTTATGACGCAGGTCAGTAGAGTCGGTTTGTGCAAAGTAAGTGCGGTTTATCGACCAACTGTCGTTGGGCTTTTGACGTGTGTATGAACCTGACAGACCTGCTGTAATATAATCACCCCATGCGAACTTATGATGGAAACCGAGATTGGCATTCAGGTTTAGTGTGCGATAGCGGGTCAATCCTTCGTTAGTAGTGCGATTAATGATTGCTTCACGGAAGGTGGAGTCCTGACTGCCGTTAGTACGATCGCCATTGCTATAGCTGGCACTGATGGAGCCCCATATCGTGACGGGTTTCTTCAGTTGGAAATAGTCGTAGGCATTAAAACGGAAGTCTTTTTGCTGGCTCCACGACTCAGAGCCACTCATGATATTCCCACCTGTGGCAAAGCGCTCGTTGGTGGTGCGACTCATGTTGTCGGCATCATTCCAAGTGAAGGTAGCGTCCAGATTGGTTTCCCACAGTTTGTCTTTATCCTCCGTCTCAATATGCAAGCCCGTCTGCTTGGTGGCTCTCGTTCCTTGCGGCATATTGCTAGGCGACCAGTCGCCTTCTGCTCCAGGACGATGGGTCTCGTTCACGTTATTCGTATTCCCAAAGATGCTGACGCGCGAGTGGTCGTCGTAATAGAGTCCAAAGAGTCGTCCCATGTATCGGTTGTCTGTGCCGTATCCCCCCTCGATATTGCCCATATAGCCGCGGTTATACTCACGTTTCAGTTGCACGTCCATCACGTAGTCTTTCTTCTCTACGTCGTGACCTATCAGTTCGCTCTGCTTGGTGCTCTTATCATATACCTTCAGTTCCTTGACGGTGTAGTAGGGCAGATTGTCGAGCATCACCTTGTTCTGTCCTTTGAAGAAGTCCTTACCGTTGAGCGTCAGATAGTCCACCTTCTTGCCGTTGATATAGATATCACCGTTGTCTTTGAGTTCGGCACCAGGCATCTGGCGGATCAGTCCGTCGAGCATCGAGCCTTCGGGCAGGTTGAAAGCAGCAGCGTTATATACCAATGTGTCGCCACGATAGGCCAGTTTTACCTTGGTGCCTGTGATGACAACGCCATCGAGTCCCACCTCTTTATATATGTCATCATCACTGCGTTGCTTTTTCTTGATGAGGATACGAGGCAACTCAAACCAGTTGTTACGGGCTATATGGCGCAACTTGTAGTTCATCGTAGTGTCGTTGTAGCCCTCAGCAGAAGCCTTGATGATATAGTCGGCATTCTGAGCTGGCACCTTGAATTCATAATACGACGATGTGCCCCATGTCCAGCAGGTCATAGAGTCCACAAACGTAGAGTCCGAGCGCATCAGCGTCATCAGGGCTTTTACTTTTGCCTTGGTGAACGAGTCATAGACTTCGCCCGACAGTTGTACGGTGCGCTCTTTCTTCTTCTTGACTGTCGTAGAGTCAGTTTGTGCCCAAAGTGCTAAGACCGCAGCCAAAGCAACGAGGGTGGTTAAGGTTCTTTTCATATTACAGTTTTCCCTGATCGCCTAGATAAGAGTCTTTGAATCCGAGGAAATAGAGCACACCATCCAGTCCGATGGTGTTGATGCTCTGCTTAGCATTCGCTACCACACGCGGTTTTGCGTGGAAGGCAATACCAAGACCAGCTTCCGAAATCATTGGCAGGTCGTTGGCACCATCACCTACGGCAATTGTTTGAGCCAGATTGACCTTCTCTACCTGAGCAATCAGCTTCAGGAGTTCGGCTTTGCGGTGTCCGTCAACAATCTCGCCCACATAGCGACCAGTCAGTTTTCCATTCTCGTCAACCTCCAGTTCGTTGGCATAGACATAGTCGATACCGTATTTCTTTTGCAGGTATTCGCCAAAGTAAGTGAATCCACCACTCAGTATGGCAATCTTATAGCCGCAGGTCTTGAGGATTGTCATTAGTCGGTCGGCACCCTCAGTAATGGGCAGATGCTCTGCAATATCCTGCATCACGCTGACATCGAGCCCTTTCAGCAGAGATACGCGTCGAGTAAAACTCTCCTTGAAATCAATTTCACCACGCATAGCACTCTCTGTGATAGCTCTCACTTCAGCACCTACGCCAGCGCGCTCTGCCAGTTCATCGATACACTCGGTCTGAATGAGCGTGGAGTCCATATCGAAACAAATGAGGCGACGCATACGACGGAACATATCATCCTTCTGGAACGAGAAGTCTATCTCCATCTGTTGCGACAGCTTCATCAGTTTCGATTGCATCTCCTGACGATCGCGAGGCTCACCACGCAGGGAGAACTGGATACAGGCACGTGTGTGCTTGTCCAATTGCTTGATACTCTTACGACCCGTCAGACGCAGGATAGAGTCGATGTTCAGTCCTTGATCTGCCAGCACCTGAGTGGCTGCCTGTATCTGTTTTGCTTCCAACTGTCGGCCCATCACCGTGAGGATATAGCGGTTCTTGCCCTGATGGCCCACCCAGTCTTCGTATTCATCATCGCTGATGGGGGCAAATCCGATGTTGACGCCCAACTCAGTAGCTTTGAATAGCAGTTCCTTCATGGCCAGTCCTGACTTCATCTCATCCATACGAATCAGGATACCCAGGGAAAGGGTAGAGTGGATGTCGGCCTGACCGATATCCAGAATCTGTGCATCGTATTTTGCCAAGATAGCCATCACCGCTGCTGTCAGACCAGGACGGTCCTGACCAGTGATGCGCACGAGTATTTGTTCTTCTTTGTTTGTCTGTTCCATATTGTTATGTATCATTTGTCTCTTTTCAGTTGTTCCATCAGGTCGGCAATCTTCTTCAGCTCCTGAGGGATGCGAATCTTCTGCGGACAGGTCTTCACCTCGATGCAGTGGTTGCACAT
>CAZIKA010000034.1:0-13847 GCA_964539705.1 uncultured Prevotella sp.
AACATCGCTCGCCTGAACCGCGAGTTGATCAAGGCAAAGCTCGCTGACTAAAAACTGTTTATTGGTAATGGGGACTACTAAATGTCCCCATTACCTTTTTTTATAAAAACAATCGCGAGAAACTATAAATATTATGAACAAAAACGAGAGATTTGTCATCACTATTAATCGTGAATTGGGTAGCGGCGGTCGCACTGTCGGACGCATTTTAGCAGAAAAACTGGGTGTGCCATATTATGACAAGGCGCTTATCAAACCTTTGGAAGAGGAGTTTGATATGACATTAGATCAAATAGAGAAACTGAAAGGTAATAATCGCAGCTGGTGGGAAGAAATCAAGCGAGTGTTGATTTTGGGAGAAAACGCAGCAAACTCTTCCGAGTATTATGATGAGAAAAATAAAAGGCTGGTGACATCAGAGGCCGTGTTGAAGGCTGAAAAGAAAATCTTACAAAGTATTGCCAATGAGGAGTCATGTGTCATAGCTGGTCGTTCAGCATTCTTCGTTACTAATGGCCACCAAAATCGTCTGAACGTATTCATTCAGGCCTCTATGGAATATCGTATAAAGCGTCTCATGGCTAAGCGGGGTCTTACCGAGAAGGAAGCCAAAAAGGTCATCAGGGAGGTGGACGAGATGCGAGAGGAGTATCTGAAGAACAACGCCCACACATCGCGTTATGACACCCACAACTACGATTTGGTCATTAAAATGGATGGTAAGACCGAGGAAGAGGCGGCCAATGTCATATTAGCTTTTATTGGCTAATGTGCTCCCATATAAGCTAAGGCCATGTTCGCTACCGAAGTGATTACACCTTATTTATAATAATAGCGCCGCAGGTTTTCTCTGTGGCGCTCTTTTTGTTGATAAAGTCATGATTCACTACTTGCACTCACCCTCGCCGTAGACATAGCACTGAGAATGGGCAGTATAATCAAACACTTCCTCTGGACGGAAGAAACGGCGTACCTCAATGGCAGCATTCTCTACTGAGTCAGAAGCATGAACGATGTTCTGCTGATTACTCATAGAATAGTCGCCACGAATAGTGCCAGGGGCAGCCTCACGACCATTGGTGGGACCAGCCATCTGACGTACTACCTTCACAGCCTCAACGCCAGAAAGTGCCAGAGCAATGACGGGTGATGCCTGCATGGAGGCTTGCAAGCCTGGGAAGAAAGGCTTGTCTACCAAATGAGCATAGTGCTCACGCAGAATCTCATCGCTAAGTTGCATCATCTTCATACCTGAGATACGCAATCCACGACGCTCAAAACGGTTAACGACTTCTCCAATCAGCTGTCTCTGTACGCAGCCGGGCTTCAATAATACTAATGTTGTTTCCATAGGTTAATAGGGGTTAGAATTTGTTTGATTGTTTCAAATTGTTTATTCTGATTGCAAAGATACAAAAGTTTTCTGATATTTCCCTCCTATTCTTTTTGGAAAGATGTAAATTTGCATGTCAATCGTATTCTTATCCTAATATTAAAATAATGATGAACCTAAAACCTATGAGAAAAATGACAGCATTATTGGCTATGGGTTTGATGACCTTAATGCCCCTGACTGCCTTTGGTGCTGATACTGAGACTATCAACGACCAAGTAACTCGACAAAAGGAGGTAGACAGTGGTGGCAGCGGACGCTACCGTGCTATCATTGTGAGTGAGAAATCACTGCCCGACTTCACCATCTACCGTCCCCGTAATATTCAGTACGCAGCCCGCAGAGAGGGGCCACTACCTATCCTTATCTGGTGCAACGGTGCCTGCTCCGGCTCGTCGATAGGCTATGAGCGTATGCTTAACGAGATGGCATCTCATGGCTATGTCGTAGTGGGTATCGGTGCTTTTGAGATGACTGACAGCGAACGCGACGATGGCGGGTCTGACGAGAAGATGGTGACGACAGCTATCAGTTGGCTGGTGAAGCAGGAGAAACTGGCCACCAGCGACTATTATCATGCCATCAACGTGAAGAATATCGCCCTGTCTGGGCATTCCTGCGGAGGTGCACAGGCTATTGCCAATTGTAGCAACTCACGAGTAAAGACATTGCTCATCATGAATGCCGGCATGGGAGGTATGTCGATGGGAGGTGCTTCGCCCCAGACGTTGAACTCGCTCCACTGTCCTATCATCTATATGACGGGCGGTACGGGGGATGTGGCCTACGAGAATGCAAAGACCGACTTTAATAACGTGAAGAAGCAGGTGGCGTGGGCCGACCTGTCGGATGCAGGTCACGGTGGTACCTACTGGAACCAATATGGCGGCGAATTTGGAAAGCTGGCTATCAAATGGATGGACTGGCATCTGAAGGGCTACAAACAGAATGCACGCATCTTCCTGAAGCCTAACCTGAAAGGCTTTTCGAGTAACTGGAGCGTGAAGACACGTAACTTCTCGACGAAAGAGTTGAACTACGATGAGCCCTTTACAGATATCGAGACCCATACCGACAGCGTGTTCAGTCGTGCTGAGGCTGACAGTCTCTTCGACTTTGGTGCCGATATCAGTTCATTGACCAAAGAGACCAAGCAGAGCAAGGTCTTTTATAACCGAGAGGGAACAAAGAGGGCACTCATGCCTATCCTTAAGGAGCAGGGCATCAATAGCGTCCGTTTGCGTGTGCTGGTCAGTCCGTCACCCTCCGACTACAACCTCTCATACGCCAAGTCGCTGGCTACGACAGCTAAGAACAACGGCCTGAACATCATGCTCGACCTGCATTATTGCGACTGGTGGGGCGATAATGTAAAACCCAAGTCGTGGAAGTCACACACTGGCGAGACGCTGGTTACCGATGTGGCCAAGCATACGGGCAATGCCGTGAAGAGCATCAATGCAACAGGGATGTTGCGTTGGGTACAGATTGGTAACGAGGTAGACTATGGCTTCCTGTGGGATGATGGTCGACAGACCTCTGCCTTCGTGAACTTCATCAATGCAGCCTACGATACCATCAAGGCGATTAATCCTGAGGTGAAAACCGTGATTCATGTAAGTGAATGCGTGGATACCAAGTGGCTTACCGATTATTTCGATACGTTACAGGTAGCAGGCGCAAAATGGGATGCCATAGGACTTTCAGTTCATGTGAAGGCCTCATCGCTGAAGCCCGACTCGCTCATCAAGAAGGTGGCACAGAACGTCACCACATTAAAGGAGCGCTACGGCAAACCTGTGCTCGTTGTAGAGACAGGCTACTATAACGATCGTGCTCTGGAAGCTAACCAATGGCTGTGCGACTTCCTAAAGCTGCTGTTGGATGCAGGTGCCTCTGGCCTGTATTATTGGGAACCGGAACTGGCTGACGACTACGATATGGGTGCTTGGAACCCCATCACTCGTAAGCCTTCTATCGCCCTTGACGCCTTCCTCGGTCTTCGCCATGCAGAGGGATTGCCTGATGCCGTAGAATCCGTACAGGCAGATACTCACAACAGTTATACAGAATACTACACGCCCAACGGCGTCAGAATATCTCAGCCCCAGCGTGGTTTGAATATTGTCAAGCGACAGGACGGTGGCGCTGTTCGTTCCTATAAGATCATGGTGAAATAGCCTTTGGAACGGTAAGAAAAGCAACGCTCCTATGTACCCAGCTGGTGCATAGGAGCGTTAGTTTTATCCTCAGAAAGTACAATTACTTTATCACTTTCATCATTTCGGCCATATATTTCTCCGTCAGCTTGTTGACTTGCTTCTGGACTTTACGGGCCGACTTGGTATAGGCACCATATTCCTTATAAAATTTGGCGATTGCCTGATTCTGTTTACTATACGAATCCAGAACCAGTTTGTAAAAATCCGGCAACGATTCTTTGGGTAAACCCGTGTTGAGCACAAATTTCACGAAGTCTTGTATATGATTGTCAAACGTCTTGTTCTGCTTATATATTCTATCGAAGACGCCATTTATAATCTGCGGATCTCTCATGCCATTAATTTCCTTACCAATCAGGTCATAGCTTTGTTTCAAAACCTTTTCATAAGTATCAAAGGTCTGAGCCTTTGACGCAAACTGGACTTTCTGTTTCGGAGTCAGGTTCTCTCTCCACTGATCTACTCTTCTATTCGTTCCTTCATCATTGACATAATCTACTGGTACGTCATCTACTACTGGTATGGTGTCGACCTCTAACATATCCACATCATCATTTCCAGCAATTTGTCGTGCGTTCAGCAGACTCTTACCGCTATAGCGACCTACACGACGCTCGTAGTCGCGGTCCTCCTCGTACCAACCGTTATGGGTGGTGATATGATAGGTCTCACCAGGCACACAGTCGATGTTTGTCCACAGCTGGCAGAGCGAGCCATCGGGCATCACCGTACGGATACGACCCACAAAAGGCTTGTCATTTTCAACAGAGACACCGAAACGACCGTTAATGACAGGCATTGTAAATGTATAACTATCATCAGGAGCATTGTTGAGCTGCTCAGCCGTTTCAGCTATATAGAACACGTAAAGGGAATCTTTCAAGTCATCGCCCACACGACCCTCAAGCGTGAACCTCATTTTTGCACCATCCTGATCTTTCGCGTAGAGGTCAGTGCTCATACTTTTCTCGAAGAGGTCGGGGCGTAGCGAGGTAATCATATACACGGTGCCCAATACCTGATTCTTCTGGTCGTGCATATATTCCCAAGTGACGGCATAAGCATCGCGCAACGTGGGGTTCTCAGGGTTCTTGCAGCACATGAGCCACATTTCCTGATTCTTATTAGTACGAATGCGCTGGGTGCCGTTAGATTTGCCATTATCGGTGATGACTTTCAACTGGAAGTTCTCCGTGCTACCTGGTTGGATATGCAGGAACTGATAGGCCAGAGGTTCTTCCTTTGGGAAGTTCAAAGCCACAGCCTTCAGTACGTTGTCGTTTTGCATGCTGTTTGCAGAACAGCGGAAGGGTACTATCTTCGTACTCGACTCGATGATGCCCGTATTGGGATTGCGGTTTACAGAGTACACCTGTCCCTCGCTCAAGCCAAACTTTTGGATGATAGCGTTTAGCGTAAAGATAACGGTCTCAGGTTTCTTCTGAGGATTTGCCAATGGATCGGCACTAATGGTTGTTATGGCGCTGCAAGCAATGAGCAGCATGATGAATATACGTTTCATATTTTTTTATGCTTAATTCTTAATTCTAAATTCTCAATTATTTCTGAGCTGTTTGCTCTAAATGATATTTTGCGATTTCGAGTTCCAGTTCCACCCATTTCAGATAGGCCTCGTTGGCTTGTTTCTTCATCAGGGCCATCTCCTCTGGGGTGTACTTCAGGTTCTCAGGACGGGTAATGGGGATGTTGCGCTCGGAGAGTGTGACAACAGACCCACCCCCTTGCCCCTCGCCTGAAGGGAGGGGAGTGAATACTTCATTCTCTTGTACGGCTGCCAGGTCGTTGCAAACATCTGTGGCTTGAGGAGTAAGAGCCTTCTGGGTATCTTGAGTCTTCTTAGCTTTTGGAGTCCTCTGAGGAGTCTCTTTTGTCTCCACTTTTGCAACCACAGCTTCTTCCACCTTTGAGACCTCAGGACTAACCTCTCCCTTCCCATTCAGGGGAAGGGCTGGGGATGGGGTCTCCAGGGCTGGGGATGGGGTCTGCTGTGTCTGCATGGCTACCGTTATATCTTCCTTAGGCGGCGTGAGCCATATCATCAACACGCCTGCCACACAAGCGGCAGCAATCCAAGGCCAGATGATGCGACGTGGCTTTTTCTGTTCTACTACCATGCGCTGCATCAGTCGCTCGTTGAGGTCAGCAGGCATCTGCGGGCGCTCCGTCTCGCCCATCTTAAGGGCTTCGCGAAGGTTCGCATCCATTTGCCGTAGTTCATTTAATCTCTCCTCTGTCATGATTGCAACATTTTGATGATTTTACATATTTTCTTTCTCGTTCTGCTGAGCTTCGAGGCTACCGTTGTAGGAATGGATTCCGTTACATAAGCGATTTCCTTTAGGCTCATCTCTTCGTAGTAGAACATCGTCACGATAGCTCGCTCGTCGGGTGGCAGTAGCTTCAGTGCCGATTGTATCAGTTGTACCATTTCGCTGTTAGGATGTCCCAGTGTCTCTTCTACTTCTGCATCTGACAACAGATCTGCCTTTCCATCTCTGTCTTCGAAGTAAATCATCGTCTGGCGTTTGTGTCTGAGCCACGTGACAGCCTCGTTATAGGCTATGCGTGAAATCCATGTCTTGAGTGATGACTTCTCTTCGTCGTACAACTTGATATTTCTAAAGACCTTTACAAACACATCCTGATACACCTCCTCGGCATCCTCCGTTGCGGGCAGCATCCTCGCCACTTGTGCGAAGACATCGTTGCCGTAGCGTTCGAGTGCCAGCCTTTGTGCTTTGGGACTTTGCTCACGCAGTCCCAGGATTAGGTTGATGTCTGTTTCGGTCATTTAATTTATGGTCTTTGTTTATATATACGAACGAAACATGAAAAACATTGCAGAAAAAGGAAAAAATTTTTTCTTTAACTAAAAAATCCCACCTTCACAGTGAGATGAGGGTGGGAAACCGTTACCTTATTTATATATAAGACCTACTTTGCAAACTTGCCACTGGCGATAACCTTCGTGTTGATGCTATCGTTGTCAGCACCACGAGTGACGCCGCGTGTCCAATAGCCCCAGTCGAAGCGATTGTCGTAGTTCAGTTTGAAGATAATGTCTTTATTCGAGCCGTCGTCCATATAGCCCTCGAAGCGGGTGCTGCTAAGGCGATAGTCGTTGATAAAGACATCGTTCCAGCTGTCGGCATAGTTGATACGGATGCTGCCTTTGTAGATGTCCCATGTAAACTCACAGTAGTAATAGTCGTTGTAACGGCTATTGACATCGTAGTCAACCTCGTATCCCCATCCGCTATAAGGTGTCTCACGCTCGAAATACATCGTGGTGCGATAGGTGTCGCCCGTCAGTCCCCAGCGGTCGTAATAGTAAGTGTCGATATATCCTGTCCATGTGCCGTCGAGGGTACGTGCTTCACTGCGATCTTCCAGATCTTCCCAATACTCTATATCACAACTGGTAAACAGTGTCATCATCATTGTGATCATTGCCGTGTAAGTAAAAAACTTCTTCATAGTCGTATCTATTAAAGGGTTTAACTTCTTGTTGACAGTGCAAAGATACGAACTATATGCTGACGGCACAAGGTGTTTTTCCTATTCGTAGGTAGGGAATTTCCTAAATCGTAGAGGGAAATAAGAATGGAGAGCTTTTGCGGCTCTCCATTCTGTTTACCATTTATCCTTGGTTTGGATATCGTCACCCCAGCGGTGATCCTTGGGGAAGGGCTGTCCGCCCCAGGCTTTTACCTGTGTCCAGGGTTCTGCCTTACAGGTCCAGAAGTCATGATCGGCAGGCAGACCGAGCGGCATCAGTGACAGACTGGTCATATAGAGCGAACCGTTATTGGTGTACCAATCGGCCGTCTCAGGCTGATGTCCGCAGAAGCCAATTGTTAGGAAGCCACCATCATTGTAATTGTTCTGATGATCATACATACGGTGCATCACGGCAGTGAGTGCGGCACGTACCTGTCCGTTGCTCAGGTCCTTAGGCAGTTTCTGATACCAAGCCATCAGAGCCAGTGGCTGCAGGGCTGCCATACGATAAGGTGTAGAGCGTCCGATAACAGGGAAAGTTCCTTCTGGCGAGATGAAACGCTCCAGGATGATAGAGAATTTCTGTGCACGCTTCAGGGCACGGTCGTAGTATTTCTGATACTCCAGTCGGGTGCCGTGCTGCTTGGCGTCAATCATGTTCTTCAGCGTCTCCAGATACATGGCGTGGAACACATAGCTGGTGTAATAGTCAAAGGCAAACACAGGACCATCGGCATACCAGCCGTCGCCCACATACCATTCCTCTGTCTTACGGATAGGCATCATCACACGGAAGTCGTCATATTCCTTCAGACCGGCTGCCTTGGCAATAAAGCTCTCGATGGTTGAGGAGAAGAGGAACCAGTTGGTGTAAGGCGGTTCATACTTACGAAGCATCTTGAATTCCTTGATATAACGGTCCTTGGTAACCTGATCCAGCGGTACCCACAGGGCATCGTAGGCTCGGATAAACGACTCGGCGATATAGGCGGCATCTACCAAGTTCTGACCAGAGACACCCCATACCAAGTAGTCGGGACTCTCAGGATCAACACTGTTCTTATAAGAAGCCAGTGCCCATTCGCGTAACTGTTTGCGCTGCAAGCCTTCGGGGGTATCATCATCAGGCAAAGCAAGCCAAGGAGCAATACCTGCCATCAGTCGACCGAAGGTCTCCATATAAACTACCTTACGGTTGCGGTTATCAAACGAAGGCGAGAACTCCGTCTTCATATTCTTCTGTAGTTCACCCTTCGCCATGTTCTCCAGTACTGGCTGTGCCATCTTCCAGGCCTGCTCGCACCAGTATTCACGATCGGTTTGTTGTTTCACTTGCTTCTTCTTGGCGTTGATAGGAGCCAAAACGGAAAAAGCACAAAAAGTAATCACAAGGAGTAGTAATCGTTTCATTTTGATAGTATTTAGATGTAATTTGTTGCAAAGATAAAAAATAATTCATTGATTTTTGTTCTAATTCGTAATTATTTCTTACCTTTGCGGCGATATTTCATAAATTTTAACTAAACCAATTTATTCACACGGTATGAAAAAGCAAACATGGATGGCGGCAACACTGGCCGTTGTGCTGGCCGTATTTAGTAGTACGGCCGCTATGGGACAAAAAAAGTCGGATACAGAATGGATGTTGGAGGACTTCACTAGTCGTATCACTCTGAATGGCTATGCACAGGGAGGCTGGTCGTATCAGGATATCAACGACGAGAAGACAAATTCCTACAACCTGAAACGCACCCTACTTTGGGCTAAGGCACGAATTACCGACCGATGGTCGTTCCTCTTTATGCACGACTTCTCCAGCGTACCGCAGGAATTCTATACTGACTACCGTGTGACAAAGAATAATGCGTTGACCGTCCGCTTGGGACAGTTTAAGCATAGTTATACGATGGAGAACCCCATGTCACCTACTCAACTGGAACTGATTGACGTCTATTCGCAGGCTGTGCTCTATCTGGCAGGCGAAGGTCCAGACCCCCTGAACGGCGTGAATTATGGTCGTGATCAGGGCTTGATGGTCTTTGGTGACCTCTTTAAGAATAAGGTTCATTATGAACTCGCGTTGATGAGCGGACAGGGCATCAACCGCAAAGACAACAATAATCAGAAAGACTTCATTGCCAAACTCGAACTGCGCCCCATGGACGGTCTGCGTATCGTAGGCTCTGGTTATCTGGGCACAGGTAATGCTGCCGACTCAGCCAAATGGAACACTATTTCTAAAGGTCAGAACTACAAGCGCAACCGTTATAGCGTAGGTGCCGAATATAAGACCGCAGCTTATTCAGAGGGCGAATACAAGGAGGCGCGTCCTGCCAGCATCCGTGCTGAGTGGCTGGGTGGTGAGGATGGCGAGGTCGGCAGCCGTGGTGGTTATGTGACTACCTGCATCCCCGTTTATGATGCACTGGACATTGTCGCTTCTGGCGAGACCTTCGACCGCAATACCAAGGTAGATGGTTGGGATCAGACTAACCTGACGCTGGGTCTTCAATACTGGTTCTACAAGAAGTGCCGTGTACAGCTTCAGTACACCCGCTGTCTCTGTGGCGAAAACATTTCATCAAAGGATTATAACTGGTTGCAGGCACAGGTGCAAGTAGCGTTCTGATGAAACATTAAACATTAAAGATTAAACATTAAAATGATTATAAAGGTTTTATTAACGATAATTTTCCTGGCCGTGATGATTGGCGTGGGTCTTTACACCCGCAAGCAGGCCAGCAGTGTTGATGGATTTGTGTTGGGTGGACGTTCCGTAGGTCCTTGGCTCACGGCGTTCGCCTTCGGCACCAGTTATTTCTCGGCAGTGGTCTTCGTAGGCTATGCCGGACAGTTCGGATGGAAATACGGTCTTTCCTCCGCATGGATAGGTATAGGTAATGCTGTTATCGGTTCGTTGCTGGCTTGGATTATCCTGGGTAAGCGCACCAAACTGATGACGCAGCATATTGAGAGTCGCACAATGCCAGATTTCTTCGGTACCCGTTTTCAGAGTCAGGGTCTGCGTGTGGCAGCCTCTATCATCGCCTTCGTATTCCTGATTCCCTATACCGCTGGTGTGTATAGTGGTATCTCTCGACTCTTCGAGATGGGCTTCGAGATTCCCTATGAGTATTGCGTGGTCATCATGTCAATCCTGACTGCCGTCTATGTTATCCTTGGTGGTTATAAGGCTACAGCCATGAACGACTTCATCCAGGGTATCATCATGCTCTTTGGTATTGTAGCGGTTATCTGGGCTGTACTGGCTAATAACGGAGGTCTTACAACGGCTGTTGAGAGACTGGCTGAGATTCCTGCTGATGATACAGGTACAACAGGTGTATTCGCTTCGTGGTTCGGACCAGATCCCTGGGGCTTGCTGGGCGTGGTGATACTGACATCGCTGGGTACGATGGGTCTGCCTCAGATGGTAGGTAAGTTCTACAGTATTACTGACGAGAGTGCCATCAAGCGTGGTACCGTTATCTCTACTATCTTTGCGTTCATCGTGGCTGGTGGTTGCTACTTCTTGGGTGGCTTCGGACGCCTTTACGATCCTGTGATTGGTGCCAATGGAAAGATTGCCTTCGACTCTATCGTGCCTGCTATGCTAATCACCCTGCCTGACGTACTCATCGCCCTCGTGGTGCTGCTGGTGCTGTCGGCCTCTATGTCAACATTGGCTTCACTGGTGCTCACCTCTTCTTCAACGATGACCCTCGACCTGATTTATCGCGATAAGAAATCATTGCCTGGTGAGGTGGAAGACGGTGCTATCGATGATATTGTGTCAGAGAAAGTGGAGCGTCGTAAAGTGGTGGTGATGCGCGTGCTGATCATGTTCTTCATCGCTATCTCACTGCTTATCGCCCTGAACCCTCCCACCTTCATTGCCCAGCTCATGGGTATCTCTTGGGGTGCGCTGGCAGGTGCTTTCCTGGCTCCCTTTATGCTGGGTCTCTACTGGCGCGGCGTTACCACAGCCTCTGTCTGGGCTTGCTTCGTCTGGGGCGTGGGACTCACAGTAGTAAACATGTTGCTGGGCAATCCTATCAACCCCATCAACTGTGGTGCTATCGCTATGATCGGTGGTTTCCCCATCGTGCTTATCTTCAGCTTGGTAACACCACGTCTTGCTAAGAAAGACGTTGATCAGATATTCCTGTGTTACAAGAAATAAAAAGGAAATAAAATTAGAATAAGTGAGCAAAAAGCCAAAACTGTTTGGCTTTTTGCTCACTTATTTGTAACTCTGACTTCGTCGAAGGTAGGCTGCATCTCGGAAAAACTCAAATTAATTTGGTTTTTCTCTCGATTTGCACTACCTTTGCACCCATGAAAATACTGATTACGGGTGCGAGCGGATTTATTGGCTCGTTTATAGTGGAAGAGGCGCTGAGGCGCGGGTTTGAGACATGGGCTGCCGTCAGGGGAAGTAGTAAGAAAGACTTCCTGCAGGACGAACGTATCCATTTCATTGAACTGAACCTGAGCAGTCAGGAGCAACTGGAGGAGCAATTGAAAGGCCATGAGTTCGACTATGTGGTTCATGCCGCCGGTGTGACGAAATGCCTGAACACTGCTGACTTCCGCCGTATCAATACTGAAGGTACGAAGAATCTGGTTCGTGCTCTGCAGAACCTGAAGATGCCCCTGAAGCGCTTCGTCTATCTGAGTTCGCTGAGTGTCTATGGTGCCATCCATGAGCAGCAGCCATATACAGAAATCAAAGAGACGGACACACCACAACCCAATACGGAGTACGGCAAGAGCAAACTGGAGGCTGAGCTGTGGCTCGACACACTCCCCCTCTCTTCGGAGGGGGCTGGGGGGAGGCTATTCCCTTACGTCATCCTTCGTCCCACAGGCGTCTACGGTCCTCGTGAGCGCGACTATTTCCTGATGGCTAAGAGCATCAAGCAGCACAGCGACTTTGCCGTAGGCTATCAGCAGCAGGACATCACCTTCGTCTATGTGCTCGATGTGGTGCAGGCCGTCTTCTTGGCTTGCGAGAAGGGCCAGACGGGCAGAAAATACTTCCTCTCTGACGGCGAGGTTTATCAGTCAGCTACTTTCTCAAATCTCATCCGCAAGGAGTTAGGAAACCCCTGGTGGATTCGCATCACGGCTCCTATCTGGGTGCTTCGCGTCATCACGTTCTTTGGTGATAAGTGGGGACATATCACGGGTAAGATCTCTGCCCTCAACAACGATAAGTATCATATCCTGAAGCAGCGCAACTGGCGATGTGATATAGAACCGGCTCGCCGTGAGCTGGGTTATGAACCGAAGTACACACTGGAGAAGGGCGTGCCCCTCACCATTAAATGGTATAAGGAGAACGGATGGCTGTAAAGAAAGGCTTAATAGCGGTGGAGTGGGCGATGCTGGCCTACACGCTGCTTACCACCATATTTATTCTTGTGACGTGGGTGAAGCTGAGCCATCCTGTGGACATGATGTGGTTCAGGGCACAGGCTGTGATCATGACGCTTGCTCTATGGGGTGTTTATCGCTTGTGTCCCAGTCGGCTGACGATGCTGTTTCGTATTGCCGGACAGCTGCTACTATTATCGTGGTGGTATCCTGATACCTATGAGATGAACCGCATCTTCCCTAACCTCGACCACGTGTTTGCGGGTTGGGAACAGTCGCTCTTCGGATTCCAACCATCCCTGGAGTTCTGTCAGGTATTCTCACATCCCATCTTCAGCGAACTGCTGTCAATGGGTTACGTCAGCTATTATCCCCTGTTCGTAGGCATCACGGTGTTTTATTTCTTTTTCCGCTACGAGCAATTCGAGCGCACAGCCTTCATCATCGTGGGCTCGTTCTTCCTGTTCTATCTTATCTTTATCTTCCTGCCTGTAGCCGGACCGCAGTTCTATTTTAAGGCTGTGGGGGTAGATCAGATAGCGCAGGGCATTTTTCCAAACATCGGCAATTACTTCGATACCATACAGTTCGACGTGCATAATCGCGACTTCATCCTGCCTATTCCTGGCTGGGAGGACGGTTGGATGTATAAAGCCCTTGTCATCGCCCATGATGCCGGTGAGCGCCCCACGGCGGCCTTCCCCAGCAGTCATGTAGGCGTAGCCACCATCGTGATGTGGCTGGTTTGGGAGTGCAAGAACCGCAAGGTCTTTTATATCTGCCTACCCTTCGCCGTCCTGCTATTCTTTGGCACCTTCTATATTCAGGCCCATTACGCCATCGATGCCATCGCAGGCCTGTTCTTTGGCACCCTCTTCTATTTCATGCTGAAGTGGGGATATAACCTATTCAAATAGCATTTATTTGATGCATCACAAATCATTCTGCCGAAAGTTAAATACCGACATAAAAAACCTCAAAATGATGACAAACGAACAAATTGAACAAAAGAAGCTGCAGTTGAAGCAACTGGCTGCAGAAGCAGAGAAATTGAAGAACGAACTGGTGGAGGCTGGCGCATGGCCATTGAATGAGGAAGAACTTGACAACGTAGAGGGTGGCTATCCCGTATTCAAAGATTTCGATATAATTAAAACACGAAAATCTGGGGCTGGTTATTGACTCTCTTTGCCCTCAAAAGCAAACTGTTTACATTTCTAAGTAAGTCACTTACGAGTGTTAAGTGACGTGCTTACGATTCGCTAGTGACGAGCTGCCAGTTCGAGGCTGGCGAGCTTGCCAATCGAGGCCTTCGAACTGCCCGCTCCTCG
>CAZIKA010000034.1:13947-20586 GCA_964539705.1 uncultured Prevotella sp.
GCTCCTCGTATCACTTTGTATTTTTCATAAGACCTAACATTGTAGAATCGTAATTACCTGATATATAAACATATAGGTCTGCCAGATATACCTGGCAGACCTAACAAAGACCTAACATAGAGGTAACATTGTGCATCTAAGTTGTTCGTGATAACCCTATTTATGTGAGGTCTTCTCCATTCAATGTTAGGTCTATGTTACCTCTATGTTAAGTCTTATGTTAGGTCTTTTGAAGGTAAGAAATGCACAAAACCCCTATGTACAGGTACTTTTCAGAAAACCATGTTAGGTCTTTCGAAATAATACTCATTGGATGAGAATTGGTCTTCTCCAACCGAGGCTCCCATCCTAAATAGGTTCCTTTCAATGGTTTAATGCACCGTATGATTCAGGTTCCGCTTTAGGAAGAAAGATTTTGTAGCAAGGAAGAAGAGGGCAACGCCTGTGCCGTTGACTAAGACGACAGTCCAGAAGGCGGCTGAATAACCCAACAGCTCGGCAATGATGCCACCAAGAAGGATGCCCAAGCCCATGCCGATATCCCATGAGATGAGGATGGTGGAGTTGGCTGTGCCTCGCTGATTGTTGCCTGCCACACAGATGGTCATATTCTGGAAGGCAGGCCACATGTGACCATTTCCCAAACCGATAAGCAGGGCGGAACCGTAGTAGCCCACTTCAATTGAGAATTGAGAATTGGGAATTGAGAATTGATTCAGGGTGGGCATCAAAATAAATAAGGTGTAGCCAATGAGTGAGATGACCATACCAGAGCCGGCATTATGCGTAAGGCGACCCTTGCGTAGGGTGCGTCCGCCCTGTATTCTCGACAGAATAAGTCCTATGCTACAGAGCATGAAATAAGTGCCTGTGCCCCCCGTGATACCCATCACCTCCTTACCGTAGATAGCCAGGTAATTACTCAGTACGCCGAAGCTGAAGCCGAAAGCCACCATGTTGAGGCCTAACAACCATCCACGAAGAAGGAAGAAACGATCCCAGGAAAGCTTTGTCTTGTTTTTTACAATGTCCTTTTCTGGAACAGATACGGTGCTGTCTACGAGCAATCCACCAAAGGCTACTGCCAGCGCTATCCAGAAGAGCAACTCAAAACTGCCGCTCCACTGATAGACGAAGATGCCGATAGTAGGGGCAATAGCCATTGCCAGGTTGTTAGACAGTCCGTAATAGCCGATGCCCTCTGTACGCCGACTACTGGGCAATACATCGATAGCAACGGTGCTATTTGCTACAGTCAATCCCCCAAAGGGTCCGCCATGAAGTGTGCGGACAATGAGAAACATCAATAGTGTTGAGGCCGCCAGATAGCCGGCAAAGAAGATGGCAAAGGCTGTGAAGCAGATAAGGAGCACCGTCTTACGAGGAAACGTATCTACCACATAACCACTGAAAGGTCGGAACAACAGGGCCGTCACCGTATAGCCAGAGAGCACCAGGCCTATCACGTCCTTGGTGGCACCAAAATGCTCGCTCAGATAGAGCGGCAAAAGCGGTGTCAGCACGTAGAAGGCGAAGAACAGCGAGAAGTTCGCTATCATCACCTTACAGTAGTTCCTGTTCCATAGTCGGTCTTGTGTCACAGATAACGTCTTATTATAAAAATGGAGAGCCGTTTTGATGCTCTCCATTTCTTGTCTTTTATGAGCTAAGAGTGTTTAACGCAGAGCAAAGCAGTTATCGTTATAGATAGCCTCACGTACCTGCATCATACCTGCCTCGTCGTTGGTCACGGTCAGCTTCTCACCATTCTGCAGATTAGCCTGGATGGTTCCGTTGGCATTGAAACGGAAAATCTCCTTGGTAACGCCGTTCTGAGAGATAGACCAAGAATCGTTCTCGCTGTTGTGAGTGAAGAGGGTAATCTCACCGTTAGGAGCCTTCACCTCGTAGCCGTTCTTCAGAGTCTTGACGGCATAGTAACGACCATCCTGACCCTTTACTGTCTGTACCTTGTTCACAGCCAGTGGGTTGCTGCCTGTCCAGAACTCGATGGTGTTGAGTACTAAAGCATCAACAGTAAGACAGATACCACCAACGATAGGCTGGAGGATCAAACCTACGATACCATTCACATACTTGTTGCTGGTCATGTTGCACTGCCACTTCTCGTAACCGTTGAAGAGCTTGAATGAACCAATACATGAGCTGCACATCAGGCTACCAGCCAGCAGGACAGCAACTGCGCTAAAACTAATCTTTTTCATAACAAATTGTTTTAAAAGGGTTTGTTTGTGCTGGCAAAATTACACAATTTCTCCGAATAACGCTACATTTTTACAGAAAAATTATCAATAAACTGACGATAGAGTGGATTTTTTCGCAGAATATCTTGATAGCCCACCATCAACATCTGACGACGGGCACGCGTCAACGCCACGTTGAGCTTGCGATCCACCATCTGTCCCTCGTCGTCAATAAAGGTGCTGGCAGTAAGAAAGTCCATCTGATAATGGCGGTCTACACCCACCGCATAGATAATGACCTCTCGCTGAGAACCCTGATAACGCTCCACGGTGTCAATGCTGACATCAGGAACAGCGGCACGAATAGCAGCAATCTGTTTACGATAGGTGACGATGATACCCAATGTCTTTTGTGGGTCGAACCGCTCACCATAGAAACGACGGATGCGCTGAGCCAAGGCAATGACCATCTCTGTGTCGCCCTCAAAGAAAAGCATGCGATGCTGCTGAAGAGCCGTGTCAAGGGCGTCTTGTGGCGGCACGTTATAGTTGAGAGTCGTCTCCTGCTGATGAGCAACGGGGACTGGCGTCAGCCATGAGCCGTAGAAATGCTGACTGGCAAATTGTGCTACATCAGGATGCATGCGCCCCTGATGACTCAGAGTGCCGACAAACTGTGAGCGTCCTTGACTCACTTCCCAGTTGTAGAGACGCTGGAAAAGCGACTGGCGACAGTCCGTGAGGCCGATGGCCTTTAGTAATGGATCATCAATGCGGGCATCCTCTGGGTTTTGCTGAACCACAGCAGGCAACTGCTTGTGGTCGCCGATGAGTACAAAGCGGTCTATCTGCTCACTGCTCAGTAACCCAATCAGTCCAGGCTCCAACACTTGTGACGCCTCATCGACTACAGCCAGCGAAAAGTGTCGTCCCTCCAACAAGAACGGACGAGCCTGCATCATTGAGGTGGTGCCTGTCACTATGCGCTCATCGTTTTCCAAGCCAGCTTCCTGCAGCATCGAGCGAATCTCATCGACAGCTCTGTTTGTATAGGCCATGAGGAGAATATCACCCGACGGAGAACCGTCGGGAACAGTGGCTGATAGCTCTTCTTCTACCATAAATCGAAGAGCCATCGATGTCTTACCCGTGCCTGGAGGTCCCACAAGGAGGAAATAGTCGCGAGCCTGCTTCACCCGATGTATGATATCGTCGTAGTGGGGATTATAGGTCTTTGAGAGCTTTAGCGAAGTATCGGCCTCAGGCACACGCTGTCCCAAAAGCAGGTCTTTCTTTTTCTGCGAAGCTTGGATGAACTGGTGCAGACTACGGATATTGCTATTGGTGCCCACATCGCTGCCACCATGCTCTATGGCCCAAGTCTTATCGGAAGGTGCGAAAACAGACTCATTCTGTTGTCCGTCGTTCAAAACCACGACCACCTTCATACCATCAATTTCCTGTAGCGACCCTTTATAGAGAATGTGTTTGCGCACATCTGGCTGGTCATCATACTGATAAAGATAGACCATATCGCCCACACGGAAGTTAAGAGTAGAGGTGGGGGGGGGGAAGTGAGAGGGAAGAGGGAATAGGAGTGTTATCACATCATAGCCACCATTAGGATCGGTCTTCTCGCGTTTGGTGATAGTAAGGTCTAAGATAATGTTTCCCTGCTCCTGCTTTTCGCTAATCGGCATCAACCAGAGGTCAGAATTACAGCCACCTGCATGATGAAGCGTCTGCTCACTACTCCCCAATTTCTGTGCCCGCTGCTCACGATAGACAAAGGTCATCATGCGTTCGTAATAGGCACGTTCTAATGGTTTTAGAGTTGAGAGTTGAGAATTGAGAGTTGAAAGTTCCGGAAGGATATAACGGTGGAAATAACTATCGCGAGCGACACCATTATATATAACGTCAGCATTGAGCAGGGGCATGATGCGCCCAAAGCCCTCACGAGCAATGAGCAACTCAGTTGCCACAATCTGATTTCTCAATTTGATGGCCTCACGAAACAGCGTGCGATAATAGTTCACCGCAACGAGTCCCTTGTCGGGCGAATAGCGCGAGTAGAACAGACGGGTATCCACCTGCGCATCGCTCTTTTCGAAGTTATAACGCAGGATGCCATAGTAAAGCAGCAGTTGCACATAATGATTCTCGAGCTGCACACCATGCGCATCATGGCTTTGATAGTCAATCTTGGCATTCTTGCCCGACTTCTGCTCTACCAGCAGACGCATGTCAGACGTCATCAAGTCCACACGACCTTGCAGTCCTAGCTTCTCGCAAATGAACGAAGGCTCGAGGAGGGCTTGAGAATTGAGAATTGAAAATTGAGAATGGAGAATTTTCACCGTCTCGCGGATATTCTGCATCTGCACAGCCGCCTCAGCCTCAAACTTCTCTTGGTCAAAATCCTCACAGGCAGCAAAGCGCTCAGCCTGCTCACGATAGGAGCGCTGGAGCGACTGCTGTAAGGTGACGTCAGGATTGTGAATGATATCGTCGAGGGCCGTTCCTGCGAAGTTTCCTAATAATACGGCCTGCGTGTTGGGCTTCGGCTTCAGGCGACTGACGGTATAAAGCAAGGGATGGTGCCCATAGGCCGTAAAGCATGCTGCCAGCGCTGAGATGTCAAGCATGAAGTCGGGCTCTACCACGATGATGCCAGGGATAATGACATCATCCACATGACAATCAAGCAGATTCAGCTGCATACCCTCGCGCAACACCTTTCTGAGATAGGCAAAGTCGCGCCCTCCCTCCGTGTTGGCATAGTCAATGAGTATCTCGCCATCAGAGGTATCTGCCTTAATCGTTGTCTCGTCAAACGAACGGACGATGCAGCGCACATATCGCTTATTGATGGTGAGTCCCTTTTCCGTAGGCGCTAAATTAACTGGTAGTAATTGCAGTAATTCACCAGGCACATCCTCGTGAAAGACGGCACTAATAAGCAACGTGACAGCCCGCAGGTCGTAGAGCCACTCTTCGTGAGTCAAAGTGGCGCGTCCATTTGCATGGCGACGGGCCGTCTGGATGGCGCGCTTCTGCGGTGCCTTAAGTCCAAGGTGCTGGCACACAAAATCTACCTGCGAGAACAGGTTACCAAAGGTACCTCCTTGCGACCTGCTACCTTCGGCCGATGCCAAAGCAATCAGCTCGTGCATCTGTCGCAAGTTCTGTACTGATGGTTCGCCACCAGCCAGTTCCTGAATGATATCGTATAGTTCCTTTGCTGTCATTCAACTCGTTTTAATGACTGGATATAATCCCATAGTTTCTTATAGAACGGATGACGGGTCATCGTGTCCTTGTTACCCAAAATGATGAGTTTCATCCGAGCCCGAGTCATAGCCACATTCATTCGGCGCAGGTCACGAAGGAAACCTATCTGTCCCTCATCATTAGAGCGCACCAGCGAGATAACGATGATATCACGCTCCTGACCTTGGAAACCATCCACGGTATTCACGCTGATGCGAGTACGAAAGGGTCTTATCCAATCTTTCTTCCTGATTTGCTGGCGCAGATACTGCACCTGAGCACGATAGGGTGAGATGATACCCACATCGAGGCGCTCATCCAGGATGCGCTCCTTGCCGATGAGTTCGAAATAAGCCTGAAGAGAGAGCAAGGTCAACTCTGCCTCAGTCTTATTAATACGTCCAAACGACTCGCCAACAAACTCTTCTTTTCCTTCATACTCAGCAGTATCAATCCACGTTATCGGCAAGTCAAGGTCCAAGATGCTGCGATGCTTTACCTCTGGCGCTGCCACCATCTGATGATGATAGAACCAGTCGCTGGGGAAACGCATGATATCCTCGTGCATACGATATTGGATGCGCAATAGTGTCACCACCTCGGGTTTCTGATCGGCAATGCGCTCCATCAGCGTGCGTCCCAATCCACCCTTCAGAGCCTCGTAGCATTTGATGGTGGGTGGTAGTTGACAATGGTCGCCAGCCAGGATCACACGTCCTGCCCTGCGGATGGGAATCCAGCAGGCAGCCTCCAAGGCCTGAGCAGCCTCGTCGATGAAGAGTGTTCCAAACTTCATGCCGTCGAGCAGGCGATTGGCCGAGCCCACCAAGGTGCAAGCGATGACACGCGCCTCACCAAAGAGTTCGGCATTGATGCGTATCTCCAGTTCTGTGGCGCGACTCTTCAGACGGTCCATCTTTTGATGCCAGTTATCGGAACGCTTGCGCTGACTGCGCAGTTCGCGAATAGCCTTGCGGATGCTCCACAACAGAGTGTAGTCTGGATGGGCCTCAAAGCGTCGCTCGTAAGTAAAGGACAGCATCTTATCGTCCACACGCACAGGATTTCCAATGCGCAGCACGTTGAGACCACGATCCACGAGTTTCTCGCTAATCCAGTCGACAGCCATATTACTCTGGGCGCACACCAGCACCTGACTCTC
>CAZIKA010000035.1:0-20368 GCA_964539705.1 uncultured Prevotella sp.
GCCTCCTTCGTCTGCTCTACGTTTCCGTCGAGCATCTGCCACTTATCCGTGAGGTTCTTAGCTACAGCCTGATAGATACCCCTACCCGACTCCTGCTTATAGAAGAGGTGATAGAGCTGGTCGGCCTCGTTATAGACGATATCTCCGTCGATGGTAGCATTACCAGCATCGAAGAGCCATTTGGGTTCGCCCTCAAGATCGGTAAAATCCTTGTTGGCATACTGATAATAGATCTTATCGTAGGACTTGCTGTCGCTGGTGCGAAGTGAATAGAATACCATATACTTACCGGCCTTGTGGTCGTAGATGGTCTCTGGTGCCCAAACACGAATCACGTTCTTCCACTCCTTGGTATAACGCGTGGGGAAGTTGATAGCAGAGTGCGTCCAGTTGATGAGATCGGTACTCTTCAGCAGCACCATACCACGATTACTACTCCAACCATAGGCCGAACGCATATCGGTGACCACCATATAGAATGTCTTACCATCCTCGCAACGCAGAATATGAGGATCGCGCACGCACTGGGTCAGGGCGATGGTGTCGCTCTCGATGACGGGCATACCGTCGTTCAGAGGCGTGTAGTTGTAACCATCGTCACTCAGGGCGTAGCAAATCTGCTCGTCCTTGGGGTCGTTACTATTAAAATAGGTGAAGAGGTAAGCCACCATCTCGTTGGGGTCTTTGGGCTGTTCCACCACTTGTTTCTTTTTCCCAGCCAAGGCGGGGCAAACGCTCACGGTCAGTAACAGGGCCGTCAGTAGGGTCTTTGTAGTATTCATGTCGTTTGTCGTAATTGATTAGTTAGTTCTGCAAAGGTACAAAAATTATTTTGATTATGAACGATGTATTAAGATTTATTTTGATAAGTGAGAAATAATTCGTATCTTTGCCCCAAATAGCGAATAATCATTTTTATGCACCCTATATTTATGAAGTCAAGATTCTGGCTATTGAGCTTTTTCACAACAGTAGCAATGACTGTTGTGGCCCAAGAAACAAAAAAAATATTTATCTATTGCCCAAATGAGCGGTCTGGTCTGCGCATCGCTCAGTCTACGGACAACGGATGGCAGGAAATCGGTCAACTCTGCTCGTCGGATTACGGCACATGGGGAGCGGAGAAGAAGATGATCCATCCTTCTGTGGCAAGGGCCAAGGACGGCACATGGCGGCTGGTGTTCCAGGTGAACGACCACGCCCCACTCTTCGCCGCCGCCTATAGTCGCGACCTGGTCACTTGGCGTCCACAGGACTATCCCATCATGACGACAGCACCATGTCTGAAGCCAGTAGTCTTTGCCAACGACAACGGCACCTTCGACATCTACTATCAGACTAAGGATGGCGGTAAGCGGTGGACATCGGCCTCGAACGACTTCCGTCAGTTCAGTAAAGATGAGAAAAGCCAGATAGACCAAGCTATATGGAAACGCGATACTGCCACTGTTACGGGTAAGCTGCAGGAGGGATGTCTCTTCGAGATTGCCTGCGAGGAGCTCAACACCATCACCGCCCATTTCGAAAAGATGCGTGAAGATGGACGACTGAGTAGCGAGCGCATGTACGAAGACGCCAAGAACCCTCTGATGCCTAAACAGCCCGTGACGGCTACGTTGACCGTTACAAACGAGGAGAAAACTATCAGTAATAAACTCATCGGCATCTTCTTCGAGGACATCAGCTATGCAGCCGACGGCGGCTTGTATGCTGAGATGGTACAGAACCGCGACTTCGAATACAGCCCGAAGGACCGCCGCGAGTGGAGCGCCACCACAGCATGGCACTCACCCCGTAAGATAGAGATTGCTACTGAGCATCCTCTGAGTCCCAATAATCCCCATTATGCATTGCTCTGGCCAGACACCCTGTGGAACGAGGGATGGGACGGCATGAACGTCGTAGCGGGTCAGAAATATGATTTCTCGATGTATGTACTAGCAGGTGGACAGAAGCAGACCTTTCTCATCCAACTGGTGGGACAAGACGGCACCGTGCTGGCTAGCAGCAAACTGAAGACTGCTGCCACTGATTGGACGCAGTACGCTACCGTGCTCTGCGCCAAGAAGAGCGATACGAAGGCCCGTCTGGTCATCATTCCCCAGAAGGCAGCCCATGTGGGTGTCGACATGATAAGCCTCTTCCCGCAGGAGACCTTCATGCATCGCAAGAACGGTCTGCGAAATGATCTGGCAGAGACGATTGCCGCCATGAAACCTAAGTTCATGCGATTCCCCGGCGGATGCATGAGTCACGGACAGGGTCTGGACAATATCTATCATTGGAACCATACCGTGGGACCGCTACAGGACCGCAAGCCCGATTTCAACATCTGGGGCTATCATCAGACACGCGGATTGGGATTCTTTGAGTATTTCCAGTTCTGTGAGGACATCGGTGCCGAGCCGCTGCCTGTACTTGCTGCTGGTGTTCCCTGCCAGAACTCCACCGCTAACGCCCAAGGCATCGGTGGTCAACAGGGAGGCATTCCTATGGACCAAATGGCTGCCTACATTCAGGAGCTACTCGATATGATTGAATGGGCGAACGGCGACCCAGCCACAAGCAAGTGGGCCAAGATGCGTGCCGACGCAGGTCATCCAGTTCCTTTCAATCTGAAATATATCGGCATTGGCAACGAGGACATCATCGGCACCGTGTTTGAGGAGCGCTACGAGATGATCTGCAAGGCCATCCATGCCCAGTATCCGGAGATAAAAATATGTGGTACTGCAGGTCCTTTCCACACCCCTTCTGCTGATTATATTGAGGGCTGGGACTTCGCAAAGAAACATCCCGACCTGCAGTACATGCTTGACGAGCATTACTACGAGTCAACGGGCTGGTTCATGAATCATCGCAATTACTACGATAGTTACGATCGTTCAATGCCCAAGGTCTATCTTGGCGAATATGCCGCATCAACGCCAGCAAAGCGTCCTAATGTAGAGACAGCCTTGGCCGAGGCGCTCTATCTAACGGACGTGGAGCGCAACGGCGATGTGGTGGAGATGACCAGTTATGCCCCGATGCTGTGCAAGGATGGCCATTCGAACTGGAATCCCGACATGATTTATTTTTCGAATACTTCCGTGCGCCCCACCCCAGCCTACGAGGTGCAGCGATTGTTCTCTGTGTATGGCGGCGACCGTTATATCAGTACTTCACTCGATATCGCTCCTGAACTCAGACATCGCGTTGGAGCTAGTCTCGTCCGCGACTCGAAAACAGGGAAGCGATATCTGAAATTTGTCAATGCCCTACCTGTTGAACTGACAATCGACATCAAGGGATTGATCATCCCCGCAGGGTGCAAGACCGAGGAATTCTGCGGTCAACCTGAAGAACAAAAGATAGAAATAAAGAATGGGGAAACAGCAAACAGTGTTGTCAAATTATCACCGTACGCTTTCCGCGTAATAGAACTTTAATTGAAATAAAATTATTACTATGAAGAGATTTTTTACGGCTTTGGCTGCCCTGACAATGGTTTGGCTGCCAACGACGGCCCAGAACATGCAGAAGGGCGACTATGGATATCTGTACTGCCACATGAGCGACAAAGGACAATGGACGGCTTTCGCCGTGAGTCGCGACGGTTATCATTATCAGGATATCATAGGAGGCGCCCCCATCATGGACCCCAAAGAGCACGCCCGCATAGAAGGCGGACAGCGCGATGCTTATATCTGCCGCTCATGGAATGGTAAAGGCTACGTGATGGTGACTACCGACATGAACAATGCTATGACCAGACAACTGAGGAAACAGAGTGACTGGGACAACTACGGCATAGACCTGCTGAAGAGTGATGACCTCATCCACTGGACCAGCGTCTCCTTCGACTTTAGGAAGGGGCCCGACATCTTTGATAAGAGTATCTCCTCCCCTCCCTCACAGGGAGGGGCTGGGGGTGAGTCTGTCTATAAGGACTGGAGCACCATTAACCGCGTGTGGGCGCCTCAAATATTCTGGGATCCCAACTACACGTGGGAGAACGGCGAGAAGGGTGGCTATATGATTTACTACTCGATGTGGAATCGTGCCGAAGAAAAGTACGACCGGATGTACTACTCGTATGCCGATAAGAGCTTTACGAAGCTAACGCAACCCAAGCTACTGTTCGATTGGGGCTACGCCACCATTGATGCCGACATCAACTTGTTGGCAGACGGCAAGTATCACATGCTGATAAAGAAAGAAGGCGGCAAGCCCGGCATCTACACTGCCGTCAGCGACCACCTAACATACGGATGGGGCGAGCCTATCGAGGACGACTACGTATCGTTTGAAGGCAAGAAGAAATGCGAGGGCTCAAGTGCCTTCCAACTGATTGGTGACAAGACTTGGCGCGTGGCTTATATCCAATATAGCGACCGCCCCAAGCACTACCGTATCTGCAAGGCCGACGAGAACCTACGAAACTTCAGCGACCCTGTGGACATCGAAGGAGTCACAGGGCCGCAGCACGGTTCGTTTATGCGAATCACCAAAAAGGAATACAAGCGACTGCTGAAGTTAAACAAATAACTTCTAGCGGTTGCCTTGCTTTATCAACAGTCTCACCTCGTGATTAAAGGTATCGGCCTGAAGGAGTTGCTCGATGGTAAGGTGCATACGATAACGCCAGTAGTGACGGGGATTAGCAGGGATATTGATGCGCTCTGCATTCTGGTCGGGCAGACGCAGGTCTTCGTCGATAGACATCCAGTCTTGGAATGACAACAGACAGAGCATCGAGGGTGACAGCAGATGACGCGACAGAATCTCCTTTGCCAAATTGCCCGGTAACGGATGAGGAGCCTTGCCCTCATAATATAATACGTTCTCGTAATAGTCCTGAGCACGCTCTTCATCCTCGTCCCACCACTGTCGCAGCGTGGGCATATCATGGGTAGAGAAGGTGCATACCGAACGGTAAGGGTTACGCTGCAGGTGTCCAAAACGCACACCATACTCCTTTGGCATCGTCTGAATCTCGAGAGAAAGGATGCGCAGGTCGTTCATCACCCATGATACACAATCGGGCACCATACCCAGGTCTTCTGCACATACCAACATACGCGTAGCCTCCGTCAGGCGAGGCAGTTTCTTCATAGCCTCATTATACCAGAACTGGTTGTTACGACGATAGAAATAATCGTCATAGAGACTCCAGAAATGCCACTTCTCGTCTTCGGTCAACTGTTCAAAGGGACCTATCTTCGTAGCATTGATACGCGGATGCCACAGGTTCTTGCGCTTATGATCCTCTAAGAAGAGGTCTTCAACAAAGGGCACACCATAGGCCTCTATCTCCTCACGAGTCATGGGCAGTGCAGGTTGGAACTGTCCATAGAGACCACTCTTATGAGGTACGGGAATCTCCCATATACGGAAGAAGCCCAACACATGATCAATACGATAGGCATCAAAGTACTCTGCCATCTTACGGAAACGGCGTACCCACCACGAACAGCCGTCCTTCAGCATCTCGTCCCAGTTGTAGGTGGGGAATCCCCAGTTCTGTCCGTCCTCACAGAAAGCATCGGGCGGAGCACCAGCTTGTCCGTTGAGGTTGAAGAAGCGCGGTTCCACCCAGGCTTCTACACCATCGCGACTGATGCCGATGGGGATATCACCCTTGAGGATAACATGTTTCTCTCGGGCATGTTGATGGACATCGTGCATCTGCTTATCCAAATGATACTGTACGAAATACCAGAAGTCGAGCACTTTTTGTTCGGGCTTTGGAAGTTTCTCTGGCCAGTTGCCAAAGACTGCCGTGCCGTATTTATCACGATAGTAGCAGAAACGGGCGTATGGCTCCAACCACTCATGGTTGTCCTCAAAGAATCTCTTATAGTCGGAACGGCGCTTCACGCTACTGCGCTCCTGATTGAAGATGATTTGCAGGTAGTCCATCTTGGCTTCGCTCATCCGCTCATAGTCAATCTGAGGCAGCGCATTCAGTTCTTGACGTAAAGCCTCATACTGCTCACGCAACTTTTCGTCCTTGATGGGTGACAACTGGCGCAAGTCCATATACTGCGGATGGAGGGCATAGATACTGATGGCATTATAGGGATAGGAGTCCTGCCACGTACGTGCCATCACGGTATCGTTGATGGGCAGAATCTGCAGAATGCTCTGATGGGTCTTGGCACACCAGTCAATCATCATCTTCAGATCACCGAAGTCACCTACGCCAAAGCTTCCCTCACTACGCAACGAGAAGACAGGAATCACAGTGCCGGCACCTTTCCATAGAGGAATGGAGAACCAAGCCTGTTGCAACTCATAGACCACTACCTGACCATCCACCAGCTCCGGCTTCTTCAGCATACGGTTCTGACAATTCTCCCAGATAACAGTCAGTTGCTGACTACGATCATACGGCAGGATGACAAACTTATACTCACAACTGGCTGGCAAACGGTCGGCATCAAGACTGACCACCCATTCATGGCACTCATGCTCTGCCATTGGCAACGCCTTTGAGCAGTCCCAGACGCCCAGATAATCGGCTGACCCCACCAAAGCGAGACGCTCCCCATTACGCAACTGCGGTGCACGCACCTTCAGACGAATCGTATGCGTGTATTCCGTCTTGGTACTGAGCTGTCGTTTGCGAGCCATCACACAATCAGTCAGAGCCGACGAGTACATATAACTATCCTCTGGCATATCAATCCAGTGGTCAAAGACGGTATAATGGGCACCTTTCACGGCAGCCAGTTCCAACCGGTGAGGCTCCACCAGCCACTCATGGCGATATTCCTTATCGCCACGCATCACACTATAATAATAGTCCAGATAGGTTCCACTTTCTTTCAGACAGGCCATCTCCATCTGCCAATGCAGTCCGTCGAGCGTCTGCATAGGATGATTCTCTACACGTCCGCCCTCATCCAGCAGGTTCAGTGCCAGATGTTCTCCAAAGCTTGTCCGATACTCTAAGTTAAAGTGTAGTCGCATATATTTTAGGTTTTGTATTTATGTTATTTCTTAATAACTGAACGCACCACGAACCAAAGATGCATTGCGATAGTAGTAATAAGGCCGTATTGACGGCGCATCACGTCGAAGCGTTCTTTGAGTGAGGCCTGATGGTTCTTTGTCGTAGCTCCCTCTTCTGCATAGTTGGCCACCACCATATTTATATTATATAGAGGTAAACCCATGCGTTCTGCCTCACGCATCACCCGGATACACCAGTCGACATCAGCAGAGAAGCGGTAGCGGGTGTCATATTGCAGGTTCTTGGCAATATCGGTACGGGCATAAAAAGCCTGATGACACACCAACATCCCCTGCCGGAACGAGCGCCACGTAAGCTGCGCTGGCGGTTGCAGCCTACGCGGATGCAGATAACGCCCCTCGCCATCCACAATATCTGTGTTACCATAAAGCACACCAGGGAGTGCGTCAGAAGGCAACTCTGTCAATTTGCAGCGATGGACGATTTGTTCCAATGTGGTGTTGGATGGAAAAAAGTCGCCTGCATTCATATAAACCACGTAGTCGCCATAAGCCTGTGTCAGCCCTTTGTTCATCGCATCGTAGATACCATGATCAGGCTCCGACTTGATGATGACCTTATGACCGTTGTCCGATGCATCGGACTGTTGCTTATAAGCCTCAGCCAATGCCAGCGTCCCATCTTTCGAGACACCGTCGATAATCAGATGCTCCACACCCTCGTAGGTTTGACTAAGCACACTATCGAGCGTACGTTGCAACACCTTTTCGGCATTATATGTTATCGTGATAATCGTGAATCGTATCATTTTATAATCTCATTGTAAAGATTCTCATATTGATTAGCCACAACACTCTCACCATAGCGTCGCAACACGTAACGGCGCTGTTCCTGTGCAGATAACCCGCTCTTAAATCCCCATGCTATACCTTCTGCCAAACTCTCAGCCGACAAACGCGTAGCCAGATAGCCATTTTTCTTATGGCTTACGATATCAGCCTGTCCACTACCATCGAAAGAAACTGGGATACTACCGCAGGCCATCGCCTCTATTAGCGTCTGTCCGAAGGTTTCGTAAAGGGAAGACGAAACTGTTACATTTGACGCCGAATAGATTTCCGACAAACGATAAGCATCGTTAATATACCCCAGATAACTATAGGGCACCGTCAACTGCTGCAATATTTGTTCATCACGCACTGAGCCAAAAAGCAATAGCCGTATGTCAGAAGTCTTCCACTGGTCACCTTGGGTCAACAATCGCAATGCCTCAGCCAGATACGAGAAGCCTTTGATTGAATCGTCAATACGAGCAGCCCCAAACGCAATAACAAAGGGTTCGCTAACTCCTAAAGATGTACGGGCATCAATACGGTCAATGATTGTAAACTGCTGTAGCGACAACACATTGGGGATTACTTTTATTGGGAAATTCCCTATCAGGGCACTACTTCTTGCACGACTAGCCAGCCATTCGCTCACAGCAACGAAAGTAATGTTCATACCCTTCTGGGGGGTAAACAATCCTTGTTTCTCTCGGAATACCTTTTCCGAGAGATCTCGGCGACTGGGATGCTGCAAGAACTGACAGTCATGACACGACTCTTCATAGCGTCTGCACTCATAGGCATGATGACAAATAGCCGTCAGTGGCCACATATCGTGCATTGTCCATACCACAGGTTTGCCACTCTCGAGAATCTTTCTGATGCCTTTTAACGACAACATACCTTGATTTATCCAATGCAAGTGAACAATATCTGCCTCTTTAAACTCGCGAGTCTTCGTAATATCAATGCCAGTACTTGCTATCGACACCTTGAACAAGCCCTTCCGACTCAGCCTATTGTGTAACCATATAACCACCCGTTCCCACAAGAAATTCCATCTGTTTTGTATGCTACCACCACAAGGAGCCACACAGATATCATCACTCGACTTGTCACGAACCAGCATCTTGGCTTTCACACCGTGGTTGTTCAATGCATTCATCAGACGGTTGGCTGCCACAGCCGCCCCACCTGTCTGTTCACTTGTATTTACAATCAGTACTTTCATTGCATCAGCAAAGATAGGAAATATTTATCAATTATGAACAATGAAACACGAAATATTTTGATGTTTGCGCACACATCGCTTGATTTACATCAAGAAGAACGTGTTTTTTTGACCAAAAAGGATAAAAAAACTTGCGAGGTACGCAAAATCGTCGTACCTTTGCATCGTCAAAAGGTTAATAGATTGTTTTAGGTTAGTAGTAATATTTATAGTTTTAGGTTTTTAGTTATTGGTAAAAAAGAAAGTTTTCAACTGTAGGATAACAGGAGGTCGCTGTGAAGCTCCCTTTAAACTTTCAAATTTTTAGTCCTTGTGGACTGAAAATTTCTTTTGGAAAAAGGATTTTTAGTTAAACATAGGCTTGTTCCGCTGTTGCTCGCGAGAGTTGCAGCGGACTTTTTTTTCTCTTACCCGCACTTTTTTCAACAAATCAGGGCACAAACTTCCATTTTTTTGCCAAGAAACTTGGTTGTCATCATAAAAAAGCCTATTTTTGCATTGTGAAACAAAAACAATTGCTTCGAATAGCCATCATTTTTTCTATCCTTGCCTTCCTTTTGGGATGCAACGAGATACGACAGACACTGACAGAAGAGTCTGCCTTTGGTCAGTATGAGGAAAAACTGGACTCTACCCTGTGTAACAAATTTCTTCAGCAGGAATTAGACAGCGATACCTCAAAATGGATGGCGGACAAGAAAGTAAGGGAGTATTACAAAGAACATCACGATCCTATTTGGTACACACGAATGGGATTGTCTGCCGATGCTGACTCCCTACTTTGTTACCTGCGACGTGAATTGCCCATGAATGGTCTTGACACAACAGCTTTCTATATTCCACAGATTGCTGCCAATATCGACATTGTACATCAACTAGCTTTCGACTCATTGCAGCGCGACATCAATGAGGTTCTCCCGCAGTTGGACTTTCTCCTATCGAAAGCATACGTACGTTTTACTACAGGACAGCGCTATGGGTTCACACGCCCATCACATTATCTTAACCATTTGGATCGTAAACCCAATACTACAAAAGAATTCTCTAGACTATTTGACTATGAGATTCAGGCACCAGACTATGACAGGTCGATACAGATGCTTCTGTCAACTGAGCGCATGGACTCCCTTTACGCTTCAAAGCCACAGGGACATATCTATCAAGCACTACGCCAACATATCACCGACACTATAAATGTCACCGAGCGAATTAAGACTGCAATAAACATGGAGCGTTGTCGGTGGAAGATTCATCAACCTGCAGCTGACGAGCGATGCATCATCGTAAATATTCCATCACAGCAGTTATGGGCTACCTGTCCTGACTCCATCGTTCCCATGCGCATCTGTTGTGGTTCCTTTAGCCACAAGACTCCACTGCTTTGCAGTGAAATCAACTATTTTCAAGTGAATCCCGAATGGATTATCCCGCTGAACATCATCAAAGCAGAGGTGGCTGTTCATGCTGGCGATTCGACTTATTTCGCCCGTAACGAATACAGTATCGTTGACCGCACAAGCAATGACACACTTCGTGCAACATCTGTAAGCAGTTCGGAATTAAAAAGCGGTAAGCTACGCGTCGTCCAGAAAAGCGGTCCCCGTAATTCTTTGGGACGTATCGTATTCCGTTTCCCCAACAACTTTTCCATCTATCTTCACGACACCAACAACCGCAGCGCCTTCAATAGAGATCGGCGTACGGTATCACATGGTTGTGTGAGAGTGCAGAAGCCTTTTGAGTTAGCTTGTTTCTTACTGACTGAAGCCACAGAATGGAAGTTGGAGCAGATGCGCATCTCTATGGATATACCACCCAAAACCAAGCGCGGCAAGAACTATCTGAAAGAACATAAGGATGATCCACGCCCCTATCGTTTGGTTTCCTACCAGAGCGTATCTCCTAAGATGCCTGTATACATCCTCTATTTCACGTCATTCCTCAACCCTGAGACTGGTAAAATAGAGTCTTTGCCTGACCTTTACGGCTATGACAAGGCCATCCGGAAGGAGATTGGCAGTCTGTTGCAACAATAATTCTTCTTATATCTTTTCTATCAGTGCTACTGCATAGGCGGAAATGCCCTCTTGACGCCCTGTGAAACCAAGTTTCTCGGTAGTGGTAGCCTTAATGGAAATCTGGTCTGGATCGCAACCGATTACCTCTGCCATACAATGCTGCATAGCGGGGATATGAGGATTCATCTTAGGTTTCTCGGCACAGATAGTGGCATCGATATTACCCAAGCGATATCCTTTTTCAGCAATGAGTTCGATAGTCTTACGAAGGATTATCTTACTGTCCATTCCTTCTGTTTCGGCTGAGGTATCAGGAAAGTGAAAGCCAATATCACGCATATTTGCTGCACCTAAAATTGCATCACAGATAGCATGTATCAATACATCGGCATCGCTGTGTCCCAGTAGCCCCATCGTATGTTCCAACTTAATACCACCCATCCAGAGATCACGACCCTCTACTAACTGGTGGACATCATAGCCCATTCCTACTCTTATCATAATCTTCGTTATTACGTTATGACGTTATCTCGTTATAACGATTGTTATTTAAACAAGTCTTTGAGACCATCCATATCGAATGCCAAGGTAAAACGTAGCGTCTGGTCAAGGGGATTCGACTGAGCTGTAGAGATAACATAGCCCACATCCAAAGAAAAGACATTCATACGGAAACCACCACCAACGGTGAAATACTTACGATTACCTTTCGACTCAGACTCATGGTGATAACCGGCTCGCAAAGAGAACTGGTCATTGTATACATACTCGGCACCAACGCTCCATTGTATTTCTTCCATCTCCTCCTTGAATCCGCCAGGAGCATCACTGAAACTTCTGAAGATACCCTTGATGCTTGACATATCGCTATACTGCTCACGCACATATTGCTGATACTCACTAGCATTATATTTTGTATCATCACCACCAAGGCGATCATCAATATACTGTTGCATAGTAGGCACAGTAGGTACCAACAGTTTATTGGCATCAAAGGCTAGCGTAAAACGATTATACTCATCAACTGGCACTAAAAGCGAAGCACCTAGACGTAGGTTGGCCGGAATAAACTGACTCTCGTCATCGCCATAGAACGATATTTTGCTACCAATATTCGTTGCCGTAGCACCAATACCCAACTGACATTCACGGTTGCCTAGCATCACATAATTATTATAATACATGGCGATATCTGCCGCAAAGGCGGATGCAGGCTTTGAGCCCTCACTGAAATAGTCGTAGCGCAAGTCACTATAAATCCATCGTAGACCTACACCGAGTGAAAAGGTCTCGCTCAGCATTCGCGAATAGGCTACGTCGAGTGCCATCTCATAGGGCTTCACTGTCATTGACTCATCCAGTCCTTCTGAATCCGTATACACCTCTCCCAAAGAGAAATAGCGTAAAGAGCCTGACAGGGCACCATAGTCACCAATACGGTAATAACCAGCCACATAGGCCAGATCGATATCATTGACCAACTGGCGCAACCAAGGGGTATAGTTAAGAGCTATACCTGCACGACTGATACAGAATGGATACTTAGCTAAGTTCCAGTATTGTGAGTTAACATCAGGGTCTGTAGCCACACCCACATCACCCATACCCGCAGCACGGGCATCAGGAGCAATGGTCTGAGATATGACTGCGTGCTCCACGGGGTTGAACGTAGTCGTCTTATCCTGGGCATTTGCCACAATGATGGATGACAGGCAACAGCCAAGTGCAATTAGTATTTTCTTCGTCTTCATTGTTGTTTGTCGTAATGACGTAATAACGATATAACGTCATAATACCATTTTTATTGCCCCAGAACTATCAATTTCTTGGCTTGCGAGGCCTTACTGCTACCATTGCTGCTAATCAACACACGATAGAGATAAATTCCTGTACGCAGCCGACTGCCATTGCCCGTAGTAAGATCCCAGTCAATAGAATAGGTATTGTCAGTAGGAATCCCCGTCTCTGTTTTTCCCCAAAGTTTTCGGCCCGAAGTATCAAAAATCTCAAGCTCTACATCCATCTCGCTACCAGTTCGGTCGTGAGTAATAACAAAGCGAGTAGAGGTTGTTGCGGGATTCTTGGTACACACCACATTACCCATACTGGGCTGCTGTTTTGAGTTGACAACAAAAGATAGTTCTGCCACCGACGAGTTATTCAGAGCATCCCAAGCACGGAAGAGCAACTTATGTGGACCGTCAGTCAATTTTGGCAACACATAGTCGACAAAGCCCTTATGGTAGTCGCCAAACTCATATTGGAATCGATTGTTCAGGTTATAAGTACTGTTAATGTCATTGTCAATAATCAGTTCCAAGTCATGACCGATTCCACCGCCTGATACATTGATACCATCCTTATCGGTCAGCTCTGCATAGAAATACGGGGTCGCATTGACTGTACCACCATTCACAAACGACTCACTATTCAAATAACAATAAATAGAGGGTCCCACTCCATCGTTAATTGCATCTACGGTACCCGAGAGTGCAAAATTACCATTCTCGCCATGAGCTGTCAGTGTCTTCTCGTTATTGATAGCATAGACAAGAAAGAGTCCTGTTCCATCAGAATAGCTGATATCCTTGGGAACAGCAAATGAGATGGTGAAGGAACCGTTACGAATACTGTCGCTACCGCTATAGATAATATTGGGACGATCTGTAAATGAAAGAGCGACTTCTGTCTCCAACGGATCATTTTGTTTTCCTACTATTGTCTCTTCCTTATCACATACCGTTAGCGTTACTACACCATTATAATTTGGCTGATTTACCAGATGACCGCAAAGCGTCACACAAGAACCTGCCTTCAGTTGTTGTACGCCAGCCGATACAGCCTGTCCATTGACGCTGTCGACAACTACCTCCTGAGTTGGGGTAGCCAGCGCCAATGCGGGGTCACCGATAAGAGCATACTGTAATTTATTAATCAACATATCTGTGGAGCCCGATGTAAAGTCATTCTTTGCCAAATAGGCAGCTTCACCAATCGTAAGTCGTCGACCATCCTGACTACCCAGCACATATTTCATAAATGACTGGTTCTGCGGGCGATTATAAGAGGCATATACTGTGCGTGTAGTGCCATAGAAAGCAATAGCGCCACCTTTCTCATTCATCATAGCCGTTTCGCCAATATTATCACTCAGGCCATCGAAAGGCATAATATCACAAGAGGCTGTGACCCACAATGGCAGACGTAGCGATGATGCCTCGCTGAAATCTGTGATGCGCATCACTGCCTCGTGAGACATCAGAGTAGGACCTCCATGCCCGGAATAGTTCATCACCAGAGCGCCTGTCTGTAACTGCTGTTTGATAAGTCGTGTAACATCTGGATAGCTATTTCCTGTTGATGAGGTGACGCGCGTATAGGCATCCCAATAAATCTTCTTGATACGATAGCCAGAATAATTGTTTTTCACTTGTTCCACCACAGCCTCAGCATCTTTCATATGACGATTCTGGTCACCATCGTCACCAAGAAAACACAATGTATTCTGCCAAGCGCCAGCATAGGCATTGGTGCGATAGGTATAAATTTTATCAACAAGTATCTTTGCCTCATCAGCTGTACGTGCCGACAAGCGTCCAACAGCTGCATCAAATTTATCTGATAATACATTACCACCCTCATCATCGTCAAGCAGACAGTAATAATCATCTGTCACATAGGATTTCGTAGCACTAAACGAATTATCACTCTCGTAGCAAAGCAGGAAATCATCGGGTGAAAAATTACGCCAGCCACTTGACAGCATTCGGTTGTCCCAGGCCCCATCACCAAAAAGCAGGAGGAACCGAGGCTGATCTGACTCCGTCTCAGCTCTATCATAAAGCATCTTCATGTAACGACGATAGGCATTCGCATCAGGGGTGCCGCTAGAAAACTCATTGTATAGTTCGTCGGCAGGTACAATTCTTACACGTAGGCTGTCGTAGACCTCGTGGAGTGTCTGCAGACGCTGAGCTTCGGATAACCACTGTTGGGAGGTGGGGATAACGATAACCATATCCACAGCCGAATCTGCATGATGATCCTGATTAGTAATACGGTGCACATATTCTGGCACCGGCAACGACGCTGTAGCAAAGTTTTCCAAAGGCTTGGGCTGACTATAACATAGCGAGATATAATCAATGCGCACCTCATCACCACTCGTAACACGAATGGTGAGTTTATTTTCAGTCGTATTGCAGAGTGTGTCAGGCAGTGTAAACGTCCAGTTCGTCTGCGCAGCCACTGCATTTCCATCGGAGGGTGTGCCGCTACTATTCACCACCCCTGTCGGCTTCAACGTGCCAATCTGCTTGCCATTGAAGAAGACAGTAGCCTGAAAGGTCATGTTAAACGACAAGTTAATATTTAGTTGTACACCACTGCTAGTTATTCCAGGCAGGGTGATGACACGACTATTGCCCACATCCAGTTTCAGACTTTCATATAGATTGCGACCACCGTGATACCATGCATAATCATCAACTTCATAAAGGTCATGATAGTCATTGGCACAAGGATAAAACGAGCTATAGAATGCAGCACTATCTGCCGTGAGCGGCTCATCATCGTTCTCTGTCAGGAAGTAATAGCCATAGTCCGAATAGGGATTACGGGTACGAACGAGGGTGGTGTTGGATGACCAACTAACTGGTCCTACAGCATAAAACAACCGTTTTCCATTAACCGTATAAGTTGGAACTTCCTTCAAGTCATCAGTTTCGGCAAGATAACCAGATGTCAGCTTTTCAGGTTGCAATGCTCCGCCATAGCCATAGACCTTCACTTTGTTTGGATTTAAGAAACCAGCCTTTCGTACAAACCCATCAGTAAGTTGGTATACGCCTGTCTGCGAGACGCGAATCTTTACCCATTGTCCACTGGCTAACATCGAATGGGCTGCATATCGTCCCCCTTCAGATGAAGCGACGCGATGACTGGCGACAACAGGACGTGACATTACCTTCAACTGATAGCTGACAAGTTTCTGGTACTTACCGTCACGGAACACAAGAGGGACAAACTGGGCATAAAGCGTACCCTTCTTGCGCGATACACCTATATACTGCCGGACTAGCGGCAATTCCGGTAATGCATCCGTAGTGATGCTATGATAGCGTTTCACGTCAGCCTCGTCCATATCTATAAATTCTGGATAGACTATGCTCACCTCATAAATGGAGTCGGCATAGTGTTCGTCCAACTGCCACGAATAGCTAACATACGGCAACACAGAGTCAATCTTGACTTGCTCTGCTGTCAAGTTAAAGAATTGCTGAGCATACATCGTTATGCTCAGAAACAATCCCAAAGCTACTGTTAGATATTTTCTCACTTACAGTTAAAATCCAATACTTTCCGGTCTTCCAACCAGCCTTCCAGATGGTCGTCAATCTTGACCGGGCCTACACCTACGGGGGTTCCTGTATATAGCAGATCGCCCGTCTTCAATGTAAAATATGTAGAGATATACGATATTAGTTCGTCTATCTTATAGAGCATATCGCTCGTACAACCCTCTTGCACCGTATTCCCATTCACATCGAGATGAAAATGCAGAGCCTGCACATCTAAGAATTTCCCTTTGTCAACCCACTCACCTATCACGGCTGAGCCATCGAAGCCTTTGCATATCTCCCATGGCTGTCCGTTTTTGCGAGCATTTTCCTGCCAATCGCGTGCTGTAAAGTCGATACCCACTGTCACTGCGTCATAGTAGCGGTGGGCAAATCTCATGGGGATACCTTTTCCCAATCGACAGATACGCACCACCAACTCGATTTCGTAGTCCACACGCTCCGACCAGTCGGGAATGAAAAACGGTTTCCCGTCCTTCAACAGTGCAGAATCAGCCTTGGTAAAGATCACTGGTTTCTCTGGTTTATATAACGCACCATCCAACTCTTTATTGTGCAGTGCATAGTTCATTCCTACAGCAAATATTTTCATGTCTTGTTCATTTTAAGTCTACAAAACTAATATTTTTACCTGATTTGAGCAAACTTTTCAAGGAAAATGCGTACTTTTGCAGCCATGAAACGCATTGGAATCCTACTTCTGACACTATTCTGCTGGCTTAACATGTCTGCCCAGTATGATTTTCTGATAGCCAACCGGAAGGTGATTCCGGGCGGTTACGACTTCTGGATATACACCCCAGAGGACTATTATTTCTCACAGGAGCAAACTCCTGTCGTCATCTTCCTGCATGGAGCCAGCCTGTGTAGCCGCGACCTGAACCGTTCACGTCGTTACGGTCCGCTAGATGCCATCGTGCGAGGTCGCGAAATTCCCGCTTTGGTTATCGTACCACAGAATCCCGGAGGGGCATGGAATCCCAAAAAGATCAATGATGTATTGGAATGGACGCTTAAAAACTATCCAGCTGACAGTACCCGCGTTTATGTACTAGGCATGAGCCTAGGTGGATACGGCACACTCGACTTTGCTGGCAGCTATCCTGAGAAAGTTGCAGCCGCAATGGCTCTCTGCGGCGGTTCTACGCTAAAGAACCTGCAAGGACTTGGACAGGTACCGCTCTGGATTCTCCACGGTACGGCCGATAAGGCTGTAGGCATCAAGGAGTCGAAAAGAGTAGTAAAAGCACTAGAAGATGCTCATAACGACAATCGATTGCGCTACGACTGGCTACCTGGTGCCAACCATGGCGCTTTAGCTCGCGCTTTCTATCTGAAGCGTACCTACGAATGGCTATTCCGTCACTCCCTGAAGGATGAGGGTCGTCCGCTATGTCGTAAATTCAGCATCTCCAATGCTGACCTCAAAGGGGCTTATAGCGACATGGACAAGAACCTACCCGACCCTGAGGTTATAGATGACTAAGAAAAAAAAAAAGAATCGACATTGTTTAATAATGCCGATTCTTTTTTTAATATGTTAATCTAAATTATTCTGCTGCCAATGTGAAGCGACGGAATGCAGTGATATCGAGCTCCTTATCCTGAGCCTTCACCCACTGTGCTACAGTAGCCTTGTCACCATCACCGAACTGGAACTCCTGGTCAACCAAGCAGTTCTCTTTCAGGAACTTATTAACACGTCCTTTGGCGATGTTCTCAATCATAGGCATCTTCAGCTGAGCCTCACCTTCGGCCTTAGCGGTCTCGATGAGCTTGCGAGCTTCGTCTGCCTGCTCCTGAGTGAGCCAGCCCTTAGCCATGTTACTCTCGATGTGATCTTCGCTATCAACGAGGTTGGGGTTGATACCTGCCTTCTTAAGCTTCATCTCAACGAACTTCTCAACCTGCTCGAGCTTAGTCTTCTCAACAGCAGTCTTGTACTCCTCGTCAAGAATCTTTGGATCAACCTGCTCAGCATTCAGAGCAACGGGCTTCATGGCAGCCACCTGCATAGCCAGCTTGTGACCTACCTCTGCATTCTCCTTGTTGGTCTGAACCATGGTGCAAAGAGTGTGCTTGCCCATGTGGTCGTAAGCCTCGATGTTGGCACCCTCGAGAGTCTGGTAGCCGTCGAGTTCCATCTTCTCACCAGTGATACCTGAACGCTGTGTAACAGCCTCCTGAGCAGTCTGACCGTTAATATTGAGGTTCTGTACCTCATCAAGGGTCTTGCACTTGTTAGCCACAGCAGCATCAAGAATGCTCTGAGTCAGAGCGATAAAGTCAGCACCGTTAGCCACGAAGTCGGTCTCACACTTCAAGGCGATGATAGCAGCAAAGCCATTCTCTACCTTAGTCAGTACGCAACCGTTAGAAGTCTCACGGTCAGAGCGCTTGGCAGCAATAGCCAGACCACGCTCACGGAGCAACTCCTTAGCACGGTCGAAATCGCCCTCAGCCTCAGTCAGAGCCTTCTTTACGTCAGCCAGACCAGCACCGGTCATAGCGCGCAGCTTTTTAATATCGTCAATTGAAATTGCCATTGTTTTACCTTTTTTACTTTTTACCTTTTTACTTTTATTTACTCAGCAGCAGGAGCCTCTTCCTCTGCAACGGGAGCAGCAGCTTCCTCGGTAGCAGGAGCCTCTTCCTTGCGTGCCTTGCGAGTGCGCTTGGGCTTAGCCTCAACAGCCTCTGTCTCAGTCTGAGCCTCAGCAGCTTTCTCGTCAGCCTTCTCAGCCTTACGCTCCTCAAGACCCTCAGCAATAGCGGTGCAACAAGCATTGAGAATTACCTCTACGCTATCCTTAGCATCATCGTTAGCAGGGATAATGAAGTCGATGTTCTTAGGATCGCTGTTGGTATCTACAATACCGAACACGGGGATACCCAGACGATTAGCCTCCTTAACAGCGATATTCTCCTTCATCACGTCAACAACGAACAGAGCGCTGGGCAGACGAGTCAGGTCGGCGATAGAACCGAGGTTCTTCTCCAACTTGGCGCGCTGACGTGTGATCTGCAACAACTCACGCTTTGACAGGTTACCGAAAGTACCGTCCTGCATCAGTTTGTCGATATTGGCCATCTTCTTCACAGCCTTGCGGATGGTGGGGAAGTTGGTGAGCATACCGCCCGGCCAACGCTCAATCACATAAGGCATATTAATGCTAGTTGCCTTCTCGGCAATCACTTCCTTAGTCTGTTTTTTAGTACCTACGAAGAGGATTTTCTTACCCTGACGAGCAATGTTCTTCAAAGCCTCTGCTGCATCGTCGATCTTAACCACAGTCTTGTGGAGGTCAATGATGTGAATACCATTACGCTCAGTGTAGATGTAGGGAGCCATGGCGGGGTTCCACTTACGCTTCAGGTGACCAAAGTGGCAACCAGCCTGGAGCAGCATATCAAAATTTGTTCTTGCCATTTTTTTAATCTTTAATTTTGTTGTTTACTTTCTTTTTAATTCTTTTTTAGAACCAACCATGTGGTAGTCTAGTTTGACTAGTTCGACTAGTTTTTCTAGTACAACTAGCCAGAATCCACAAAGTTTAGATACTAAACGTAGTCCAGTATGTTTAACGCTTACTGAACTGGAAGCGACGACGTGCCTTGGGACGACCTGGCTTCTTACGCTCTACCTCACGGCTATCACGTGTCAGGAAACCCTGGTCCTTCAATGCCTTCTTATCTTCCTCGTTAACCTTTACAAGTGCGCGAGCGATAGCGAGACGCAGAGCCTGGCTCTGGCCTGTAAAGCCACCACCGTCGAGGTTAACCTTGATGTCGTACTTCTCGGCGCACTCCAGCAGGTTCAGAGGCTGCTTTACCACGTACTGCAGGATAGCTGAGGGGAAATATTCGGTTAAGTCCTTCTTATTGATCGTGATCTTGCCAGTACCCTCTGACAGATATACGCGAGCTACTGAGCTCTTACGACGACCTATTGCGTTAATTACTTCCATCTC
>CAZIKA010000036.1:0-19460 GCA_964539705.1 uncultured Prevotella sp.
GCTGTAGAAGCACTCAGTGATTCACTACCTTCGTCACACGAAATCATACACAGGGCAGCAACAAAAGCCACCAAAATAGCAAAATTTTTCTTCATACTTTTAGGTTATTAGTAAATAAAATTGGTAATAATATTCTATCTTTCTCTGCGCAAAGATAAGATTTATTTACAAAAGTTGTACTCTTTATATCTATAATTTAACATTCTTTTTGAGTCTGATATGATTTAAGCCTTCATCAACTTGCACCTTTTCAGCAAAAATAAGTACCTTTGTACCCAAATTTTTTTCTAGACATATAAATATGAAAAGAACATTTTTACTGCTGGCAACGGCCATGATGGGTCTCTCAGTCTTAGCACAGATGAATGTGACGCGCGACGAAAACCCACTGCGCAAGCTCAGCATCGCAGAGATGGCTGTGAAGGCACTCTATGTAGAAGAGGTCGACGAGAATAAACTGGTAGAGGATGCTATTCGTGGCATGCTCGAAAAGCTCGACCCCCACTCCTCTTACAGCACCCCTAAGGAGACAAAGGCGATGACGGAACCCCTCAACGGCTCGTTCGAGGGCATCGGTGTACAGTTTAACATGGTGGAAGATACGCTCATCGTCATCCAGCCCGTTATAAATGGTCCCTCAGAGAAGGTGGGCATCCTTGCTGGCGACCGTATCGTGATAGTCAACGACACCGCTATTGCAGGCGTAAAGATGTCGAAAGAGGAGATTATGCGCCGTTTGCGCGGACCCAAGGGCACTATTGCAGACCTGCGTATCGTGCGTCCTGGTATCAAGGACCTGCTTACCTTCAAGGTGAAGCGCGACAAGATTCCCGTCCACACCGTTGATGCCACCTATATGATTCGCCCTGGCATCGGCTATATCCGCATCGGCAGCTTCGGTGCTACCACCTACGATGAGTTCATGGAGAGCATGGAGAAACTGAAGACACAGGGCATGAAAGACCTAGTGCTCGACCTTCAGGAGAACGGAGGTGGCTACTTGCAGGCCGCTGCTGATCTGGCAGGCGAGTTCCTAAATGCTGGCGATCTCATCGTCTATACCGAAGGCCGCGTCACCGACCGCCGCGACTACAAAGCCCCTAAGCGTGGCAGTTTTCGCGATGGACGCATCGTTGTCTTGGTAGACCAATATACCGCCTCTGCCGCAGAGATTGTGACTGGTGCCATTCAGGATCAGGATCGTGGTATGGTAGTAGGCCGTCGCACCTTCGGAAAAGGCCTCGTTCAGCGCCCTATCGACCTGCCCGACGGCTCTATGATCCGTCTCACCATCGCCCATTACTACACCCCCTCAGGCCGTTGCATCCAGAAGCCTTACGAGAAGGGCGATAAGAAAAGCTACGACAAGGATATCCTAAATCGTCTGAACAGCGGTGAGCTGACCAATATCGACAGCATCCACTTTGCAGACTCGCTGAAATACCAGACGCTGAAGAAGCATCGCACCGTTTATGGTGGCGGTGGCATCATGCCCGACTACTTCGTGCCGCTGGATACCACCCGCTACACCAAGTTCCATCGTGAACTGGCTGCCAAGAGCATCATCATTCAGCAGAACCTGCGCTATATAGACAAAAACCGCAAGGCGCTGAAAAAGCAGTACCCCGACTTCCTGTCCTTCAAGACCAACTACGAAGTGCCGCAGTCGCTCATCGACAATATTCTCAAGGAGGGCGAGAAACAGAAAATAAAGTCCAAGGACGCCGCCGAACAGGCAAAGACGATACCTTACCTTAAACTGCAGCTGAAAGCGCTCATAGCGCGTGATTTGTGGGATATGAGCGAATACTTCGCCATCTTCAACGAAGACAGCGAAATCGTCAATAAAGCATTGGAACTTCTGAAATAAGAAAAAAAAGCGTTGGAACCTACAACAGTTCCAGCGCTTTATTTTCTGCGGCTTCCATGATCTCACGCTCTCCCGGCCCTTTGTCGTTAATGCCACAGAGATGGAGGATGCCGTGGATGATGACGCGATGGAGCTCTTCGTCGTAAGTCTTATGGAAGAACTCGGCATTGGTGCGGATGGTGTCTAAGGAGATAACGAGGTCTCCATTGAGGATATCATCCTCGCAATAGTCGAAGGTGATGATATCGGTGTAATAGTCGTGACCCAGGTATTCACGGTTTACTTCGAGGATATGCTCATCGTCGCAAAAGAGATAGCCTATCTCTCCCACCTTCTTATTATATGTTGCTGCCACACGACGAATCCAAGCGGTGGTGTCGCGCTTCTTGATGGCAGGCATCTTTACATTTTCAGAATTATAGCTAATCATTTTTTTGCGGTATTACGTTATGACGTCGTGGTAAATAATCTGAAACATCTAAGCCGAAGTGCTGCAACTCGCGCACCATCGACGATGAAATGGAGGAATATTGCGGTTCGCTGTAGAGCAGGATGGTCTCTACCTCACCGTTGGTGAGCTGTCGGTTTACGTCGGCCTGCTCACGCTCGTACTCAAAATCCTTGACAGAGCGCACGCCCTTCACGATAAAATGGGCTTTTTCTGCACGGGCGAAATCGACAGCCAAGCCATAATAGGACTTTACTTCGATGCGCGGCTCGTCGGCATAGAGGGCTTTGATGACCTCTATACGCTCAGCAGCGGGCGGGATGTCTGGCTTCGACATATGATCGCCTACGACACCGATGACCAAATGGTCGAACAGCGGGAGGGCGCGACGCACAATGCTGTCGTGCCCTACGGTAAATGGATTGAATGTTCCTACAAATATTCCTGTCTTCATTCTCATATAATTGGTTCTAATCACAGCGGAAGTTCAAAGATGAAGCGACAACCCTCGTGATAGTCAAGATCGAGCGTTAAACTGCCACCAAGGTTCTGAGCGTGCCGCATGGTGAGGGGCAGTCCCAGCCCCAGTCCCTCGCTAAAGTCATCGACCTTGCTGAAGAACCTGAAAATCTTCTCGCGATCGGCCTCAGCAATTCCCTTTCCTGTATCCTCAATGATAAAGCGGACGGTACTGTCGGTACGGACGATGCGTATCACGATATGCTGACGGTCGGAGAACTTCACGGCATTCAGCAGTAATTCAGCCAGGCTGTACTGTAGGTACTTCTTGTTGATATTGATGATGAAGTCGTCAGGCACCTCTGTGGCAAAGCCGATATGCACGTCAGGATAGAGGCTCATCACATAGTCAACCATCTCTGACACAGCCTTGTTTGCCGCTACTGGCTCTCGTTGCTGACACAACTCCGTCTCCGACATGCTGGAGTCAGAACTGTCGAGAAGCATCAGCACCATGCGATTGAGCAGTTTGGAGTTGTGGTTCATCGATGCTGCCAAGCTCTTGATCTCTTCCTTCGACACATCGTCGAGCGCCGTCAGCTCTGTTGACGGGGTGTTGATAATCTGAGCATAGCCCATGATAATATTAAGTGGCGTGCGCACCTGATGCGTCATGTTCTGGATAAAGGCGGCTTTCTGCTTGTCGGCCTCCACCACCAATTGCGTGGCTTGCTCCAGTTCCTCATTATAGGCCTGAGCCTTTTCGCTGGCGGCTCGTACACTGTCCGTATAACGCCTGAGCGACTCCAACATAGTGGCGTAGCTGTTTTGTAGACCTCCGATATCATCAACGCGCGAACTGCGACCCACTTTCACCTCCATGTTGCCTTTGGCAATATCCTGCGTCTTTATCAACAGCTTACGGAGCGGACGCAGGGAGCGTGCCACCATCTCATGGCAATAGAGCACGATGAGGAGCAATGCCACGACAAGCAGCGACACGACGATATAGGTAAACTTATTGTGACCCTTCAGGATGTCGCTGTCGGAACAGATGATAGCCAGGCTCCAGGTGGTACCAGGCACTGGCTTATAGCACACCAGCGAGGGATTACCGTTGATAACGACAGACATCACGCCCTGTTTACCATTTGTCATCTCATAGCCAAGGGCAATGAGGTCGGCCTGCTTCTGTGGGTCAGCCGCACTGAAGATGGACTTATTGAAGAGTCGTGTAGAGTCTGGGTGAGCCACGTAGCGTCCCTCCTCGTCAATCAAGATAAAATAAGAATTTGGATAGGGCTTTTCCTCTGCTAGGATCTTAGAGAGATGGAGCAGCGACATCTCCGTAGAGATGACTCCCACCATCGTGCTGTCAGCACCAAAGAGGGCTTTGCTGTAGGAAACAATGCAATCAATATTCACTCCAAGCTGGTCTGACTGATTATTATAGACCACCCATCCTGACTGTTGTTGGTTGTCAGTTATTGTGTACCAAGACTCATTGAAATAGTCGTAGTCTCCTTCTATAACGGTGGTAATAGAATCGTCTTTCACCCTGGAGGAACAAGCCAGGAAGTGCTCTGGATACTCCGGCAATACACCTGGCTCAGTACTGATAGCACAGCCATCGGCGTAGGGATTCAGGCGCACGATACGGTCGGTAAGATTCGTCAGCATATTTGGCTGCATCGACTTTTCCGCAATCCAGCTATAAGTATTGGTGATGGTCTCTATCGTGACGAGATAGCGGCAGATACGTTGCATCGAGGCATCGAGCACACCATTAGCACGTTCCACCGACTCTCCATAGATCATCTGATGCGACTGACGGAAGAGCAGACCCACCGAAGCAAAGAAGACGGGGACGGTGAGCAGCAGTATCCACAAGCTAAGCTTGGTGGAGAACGACCTGCGGACTATCAAGCTCCATTTAATCATGCTCCACCTCCTTTCTCATCTCCTCCTCTGATTGGTTCAGCATCTGGTTCAGCAGTTGGGTGATGGTGTTACCATTATGCTGGATATGATCCACCAGTTGCACGGCATCTACCTGCTCAGTATTTTCGCCAATGGCGCTCAGCGTCATGACATCCTCGTCGATAGCCTGTACAGGAGCCACCATCTGATTGGTCATGTGGTGCAGGAATGCCGTCTTCAGCTTTTCTGCCTTCTTGGCTTGCTTATAGGCCATCTTCAGCTCATCGCTACGCACCTGGATGGTCTCCGTCAGCTGTTCTAGCTCTCCGATATGCTCAGCCAGCGCCCTGCGCATCCTGATGAAGTTGCGCTGCAGGCTGCCTATCTCGTCCCTGCTCCATGTATTGGGGATGGGCTCGTTGTAGTGTCCCTGGGCAATACGCTCGGCCTTCTCTGTCAGCATCTTCAGGGGACGCAGACGCAGATAGAGGATAGCCCAGCACGAGAAGAAGAGCATCAGCATACCTCCAATACCAATGATGATGGCGTAGTTGAACAATCTGTTGAACTCACCGTAGATATCATCTTTCGGCATAGCCACAGCGATGGTCCACCCTAAATCCTCCATCGAGCGGTTGGGTACATAGGCTCGTACGAAAGGCTTATAGAAAACATATAAGTCCTTGTCGCCGACGCTGAGGGGGATATAGTCTGTTTTTCCAGACATCATGTTGTTGAGAATCTGGTGTAACGATTCCTGAGGCAACCCATAGTCATCAGGCTGCTTCAAGTGCTCACCCGAGGGATGAACGATAAACGAGCCTTCTCTGTCGAGAAGCGCACAATAGGAGTTTGGCGAAGGTTTCGATGTTGCGATGAACCCAGACAGCAAACTCAGCGACACATTGACACTCATCACACCCACCGTGTTGCCGTCAAAACCTGTCAAGGGCAGACAGAACGAGGTCATTGGCTCCGTAGCAGACGCCATTCCTTCCTGGGGATCCAGCCACATCGGTTTCCTGACTTCCATCGGCTTCGTAAACCACACCAGCTCCGTATAGGGCTTCTCGCCAACGGTCTCATCACATACAACCAGTGAATCGACAAGCAAGCCATGATGGGTTTGACGGTGATAATAGGCCAAAAACGTCTCGTGATCCTTGTAGAATCCTGGCTTGAAGGCGATGGCACAACTTGTGATGTAGGGGTTTGTCTCCACAATCCTGCGACTATAGGTATACATCATTTCAGGATTGTTTATCTGGAACAGCATGTCGAAAAACACATTGCCCGTGGTCTCTTCCACGCTCAGCAGAATGTTGTCCACCTTTACCATAGCTCCCTCAAGTGTCTGTGATGCCCTTTGCAGCGCATCCTCCCTCATCACCTTCCTGGAATAGAAGAACATGACAAACAGTGTTGCCATGAGCAACAGATTCATGGCAACGACTACCCTCAAACTGAGACGTAGCGGCAGATTCCTTCTGTAGAACTTGGTGCTTATCTTCATTCGTCGAACAAATTCGGCTGCATCACATTTCCAGAATACGGATTACGCCCAAAGTGCTTATAGGCCAACTCAGTGACCATACGGCCTCGCGGCGTTCGCTTGATAAAGCCCTCCATGATGAGGAACGGCTCATAGACCTCCTCCACGGTGCCGGCATCCTCACCAATTGCCGTAGCGATAGTGGTGATACCCACAGGACCACCACGGAACTTGTCGATGATGGTGAGCAGTATCTTGTTGTCTATCTCGTCAAGACCATATTTATCGATGTTCAGGGCTGTCAACGCTATCCTAGTGATCTTTGTATCGATGCCACCAGTACCTTTCACCTGGGCGAAGTCGCGCACACGACGAAGCAGGGCGTTGGCAATACGGGGCGTTCCACGACTGCGACCGGCTATCTCCAAGGCGGCATCCTCGGTGATGGGCACGCCCAACAGCTTAGCCGAGCGCTCAATGATGCGGCTCAGCGTCTCTGGGTCGTAATACTCCAAGTGCATATTAATGCCGAAACGGGCACGCAGCGGTGCCGTGAGCAGTCCACTACGGGTCGTTGCGCCCACTAGCGTAAACGGGTTCAGGTCTATCTGGATGCTTCGTGCCGACGGGCCCTTGTCTATCATGATATCAATACGATAGTCCTCCATCGCACTGTAGAGGTATTCCTCTACCACGGGCGACAGACGGTGGATCTCGTCAATAAACAACACGTCGCGTGGCTCCAGCGAGGTCAGGATACCCGCCAGGTCGCCAGGCTTGTCGAGCACAGGCCCACTGGTAATCTTGAAGCCCACACCCAGCTCATTGGCAATGATATTACTCAGCGTCGTCTTTCCCAATCCTGGAGGACCGTGAAGCAATGTATGGTCAAGCGGTTCACCACGATACTTGGCAGCGTCAACAAACACCTGCAGATTCTCTACTATCTTCTGCTGTCCGCTGAAGTCACCAAAGCGCAGGGGGCGCAGGGCATTCTCAAAGTCCTTCTCGCCGCCAGCGGCAAACCGCTCTTCGCGTATGTCAAAATCTTCGTTCATGCTTTTGTTACAGTATAGCAGGTGCAAAGTTACGAAAAAGCGAGAGAAATGCAAAGGAAAATTTATTTTTCTTTTCATTTCCGAGCGCAAAGTAACTTCGGCATAACCAAAGTTACAAAAAATAGAGTAAATAAGTATGATTTTCGCCTAAAAAGAAAAAAATTTGTACGATTAGACCATTATATTTGAAAAATTACATAATTTTGCAGACGAAATCAATCATCATAACGATGTGCGATAAGAATAACAACCCTTTAACTATTAATGATTATGGCAACAAAAACAAACCAAAGCCTTACAGACGAAGAGCTTAACAAAGTCAATGGCGGCGTGCAAGCAGGAAGCATCCTAAAAGGCGGTGCTGGAGAATTTAGCAAATTTGGACAACGGACTAAAGAGAAGCCCAAATCACCCACCACGCCTCGGAAGACATTTCTATAACTTTAAACTAAAACTATCACGGATAGGTGAAACCCTGTCCACTATATATTAACCATTAAAACAACAAACATTATGGCAACAAAAACAAACCAGGAACTTACAGACAATGAACTTGATCAGGTCAATGGAGGATGGGGCGCTCCCATCGGAGATATTACCACTATGCATCCTGTTGACCCTAAGGAGATAGAAAAAAAGGATAAGACAAACGGATCATTCTTTTAATTATGTCAACTATGACTAAAGAACAAATTGAGCAGAAGAAACAGCTTTCGGAGGAAGAACTCGACAATGTAAATGGAGGCGGAGGAGGAGGTTGTACAGCGCCACCTATTAAACCAGACCCTGTCTGCGAAACTCCCAAACGGTAATAGAATCATTAAAACTCAAATAATTATGACAACAAAAGGAAAAGCACCCATGGATGCTAATACAATTGAGTTGTCGGAGAACGAGCTCAACAATGTAGCAGGAGGATTTGGAGGATATAGGAATACGCAACCTGCAAGGCCTCCATATACAAAAGATGTTTCTAACATCACTAATCCTGGAAGGCGGCCTGCTACCAACGGTGAAGATGAATAATTCCGACATCAAATAATCCAAATTGCCTATGCCGAACATATTCAACAGTGAAGCACTGGAGGCACTGGATGATCATAGCGAGGCGGAGGAAATGCCTCGCGTGGCATCACCAAGACTGCGGATAGTACTAGCCGCAATGGTTGCCATTATGGTCGTTGCCGTCTATTGGGGCATCTTTGGAACCATCAATTACAAAGTCACTGCACAGGGCGTAGTCTTCCCTTTTCAGGAAGCTACGCCCGTCAGCGTACCTTATGATGGAACGGTGAGCCGCACGCTGGTGGCTCATGGAAATGCTGTGACCTATGGAACGGGCATCATGGAAATTCGTAATGCCCTTTCATCCTCCATATTGACGGCACCTCGCGATGGTGTGGTCATCCAGACGCTACCCGCTAGTTCATCATTTAAGGCTGGCGAGCCTCTAGCGTGGCTATTGCCACAGACACAGCGGATGGCTGGTCGTGAGATGCTGTGTTATGTGACCTACAACGACCTGCGTAAACTGAAGATTGGTCAGCAAGTGCAGGTAACGCCAGCCAACATGGAACGTGAAAATTGGGGCTATGCCAATGGTAAGGTTGTGGGCATAGAACAGTATCCTACCTCACGCCAAGAAATCATAAACCGTGTAAAACTAGACCCGTTGACCACGTTCGTCCAAGACAAACAGGCCGTTTACGAGGTGCGCGTAACGCTTGATGAGCAGGACGGCAAACTCGTTTGGAGCCGTAAGAAGAGTTGTGATGTGAAGGTGGACAACGGTGCTTTGTGCAACATCCAAATCATTACGCAGAAGAAACCCGTATGGCGCGTATTGGTAGGCACGGTAGAAAACACCATCCAGTCGGTGGCTGGAAATTAAATTAAAGATAGCAGATGGGTAAGGTGGTAAAGGTACCGCAGGTCATGCAGATGGAGACCGTAGAGTGTGGGGCTGCATCGCTGACCATGATACTTGCTTACTACGGCAAATGGCTTCCGCTGGAGGAGGTTCGCACGGCATGTGGCGTGTCGCGCGACGGTTCCAGTGCGAAGAGCATTCTTGGTGCCGCACGCTATTACGGTCTTGAAGCCAAGGGCTTTCGTATGTCGCCGGAAGCCTTGGAAGGCAAGCAGCCAGCCATCATTCATTGGAACTTCGATCACTTCGTGGTGTTCAGGGGCTTCGACCGTCAGGGGCGTGCCTGTCTGAACGATCCTGGTTTCGGACCGGTAAAATATCCTATGGAGGAGTTCAAGAAGCATTTTACTGGTGTGTGCCTGACCTTTCAACCTACGGAGCAATTTGAGAAAAACGGACAAAAGACCAGCATCCGATCGTATATCAAGAAGAATCTGAAGGGATCAGGCGAGGCTTTCTGGCTATCGTTTATCTTTGCGCTGATGGTAGCCTTCGTTTCGCTCATCAGTCCGCTGTTCACCCGTATCTTCCTCGACGAGATTCTCTCAGGCAAGAATGCCGACTGGGCCAAATGGTTCTTTATGGGCATGGGAGCGCTGACGGCCTGGGAGTTCTTCGTTATCTTACTACAATCGCGCTATGCCAAGCGAGTGGCTGGCGCACTGGCGCTGAAAAGCAACAAGGCCTATCTACGCCATCTGTTACGCTTGCCTATGTCGTTCTTTGCTATGCGCCATGTGGGTGACCTCCAGCAGCGTATGCACCTGAACGAGACTATCACCCACTCCCTGATAGAAGTACTCGCCCCACAAGTCATCAATATCTGTCTGCTGGTGCTCTATCTGGCACTGATGTTTTCGTATTCTTTCTGGCTGACGCTGATAGGCATTCTGGCTGCAGGTATCAACCTCGCTATCGTACAGTATTATGCTACGTTGCGCCTCAACCTGATCCGCTCAATGCAGCAGAGTGAGGGAAAGTATTACTCTGCCACCGTATCATGCATCGACAATATGGAGAGCATCAAGGCAGCTGGCGCTGAGACAGGTTTCTTTAAATTCTGGAGCGGGCTGTGGGCACATAAATTCAACATCAACGCCAATGCCGACAAGCAGCAGACGCGAATGGCATTACTGCCCGTATTAGCCAACGGCATCGTCAACGTGGCTGTACTCGTACTTGGTGCCTATCTGATTCTGCAGGGCGAGCTGACTGTGGGTATGCTCTTGGCCTTCCAAGGGTTCATGGGCTCTTTTCTGGCACCTGTTAACGAAGTGGTGAACGCCTCACAAAGGATTGTAGAGATGCGTAGTCAGATGGAACGTGTAGAGGATGTGATGAAATATCCTGAAGACCATCGTGAACAGAAAGGAGACATACAGCAAGGCAAGCTTGGCGGACTCCTGGAGCTGAAGCATATCACCTTCGGCTATTCACCCTTGCAGCCGCCATTGATAGAGGACTTCAACCTGCGTGTAGAGCCAGGGCGCTCCGTCGCTTTTGTAGGCAAGAGCGGTTGCGGAAAGTCCACTTTAGCCAAGCTGATTAGCGGACTCTATAAGCCGTGGAGCGGCGAGGTGTTGTTCGACGGCCGTCCCATAGACACCATCTCCAACGAAGAACTTACCAACTCGGTAGCCGTCATCGACCAAAATGTGGTGCTTTTCGATGATACCATAGCACAGAATATTCGTATGTGGGATTCCACTATTGAGGACTTTACGGTGATGATGGCCTGCAACGACGCACAGATACGTAACGATATTGTGAGTCGTCCCGATGGCTTCAACACGAAGATTGTCAAGGGCGGACAGAACTTCAGCGGTGGTCAGCGACAGCGCATAGAGATGGCTACTGCCCTAGCCAAGGAACCATCTATCCTTATCATGGACGAGGCAACGAGTGCCCTTGACCCAAAGACTGAGGACGAGGTGATGCAGAACATACGCCGCTTGGGACCTACACAGGTCATCATTGCCCATCGCCTTTCTACCATTCGTGATTGCGATGAGATTATCGTCATGGATCAGGGTAAGGTACTGCAGCGTGGACGGCACGAGGAGCTCATTGCCCAGGAGGGATGTTATCAGAACTTAATGAAGAGCGAGTAAGGGAATGGCAATATACATCAATCAGATCAACAAGCGCCGCGCAGCAGAACAGGCTGCGATAGCTGAGGCGAACGAGAAGGCCAGCAAGCAACTGGGTCTTCAAGGAGGAAAGCGCGTGGTGCCTCAGAACGATGAGAGTGCGCTACGCCAAATCCTCGAAGCCCTCGGCATCACTGATTATGAATTGGAAGACTACGGCCTGCTCTCACCAGAAGAACAGCTCACAGGTATCCTCCGTCCACGTGGCATCATGATGCGTGACATCCGTCTGACAGGCGAATGGTGGCGTGAATGCGTGGGACCGCTGTTGGGCTATGCTAAGGATGGGCGTTTGATTGCACTCACCCCTACGAAGACAGGACTGGGTTATCAATATCGCGAGCAAGACGGTAGCATCCGTAAGGTGGGCAAGCAAGAGATGGCTAACGAACTGAAAACAACAGCCATCACCTTCACCAAGGCCCTGCCGCTGAAAGCGCTGCAACTGAAGGATCTCATCAAGTTCACATGGAGCGTGGTGTCAGGACCGAACGCAATCCTGTTGGTAGCCTGTTCATTACTAGTAGTTATGCTGGGTATGTTCACCCCAATGGTCAATAAGCTTATCTTCGATACGGTGATTCCTACAGGCGAAGCCGACGACCTGTTACCCCTCATGGGCCTGCTCATCGGTGCTACTGTAGGTACACTGCTAGTCACATTGACACGTAATCTCTATATTATCCGCGTACAGCATATCGTGGAACTGCACGTACAAAATGCCATGATGGCTCGCACTTTCCTTTTAAGTCCTGCGTTCTTCAGCAAACATTCCAGCGGTGAACTGATGGCAAAACTGCTGAACGTGGCTACACTGGCCTCGATTGTCAACGAGAACATCGTCGGTGCCCTGCTCTCGGCAGTACTCAGCCTCATCTACCTCATACAGGTCTATATCTATGGAGGCTCGCTACTCTGGCCTGCCACCACCATCATTGCCCTGCAGATCTTGCTGCTCGTGCTGAGTTATCTACGTATCGTTGCCGTTTACCAGCAATATACTGAGAAATCAGCGAAACTGAGCGGTCTGGAGTACAATCTCTTTGCAGGCATTCAGAAGCTGAAACTGACGGGCAGCGAGAACCGTGCCTTCGTACGCTGGCTCGACAACTATAGCGACGTGGCCCGTCTGATTTATAACCCAGAGTTCGCCCGCCGACTCTACCCTGCTCTCTCGGCCTTCCTGGGCCTTGGCGGCACGATGCTCATTTTTTGGTGCACACTCTCTAACGGCGTCACTACCTCCGACTATATTGCCTTTAGTTCGGCTTTCGGCTTGATTACAGCTGCCCTGACGCAACTCAATACGGTAGTACCCAGTCTGGCACAGATAAGACCGCTGCTGGAGAGCGTGAAGCCGCTACTGGAGGCTGTGCCTGAGATGAAGGAAAAGGCACCTCAGGTAACGGGTCTCAGCGGTGGTATAGAGGTGAGCGGTGTCTCGTTCCGTTATCAGGAAGACGGTGGTGAGCACCAACAGTCCAGTCCGCTGATTCTCGACAACCTGTCGCTGAAAATCAAGCCCGGCGAATATGTCGGCATCGTGGGAAAGTCGGGCTGCGGCAAGTCTACCCTCATGCGCCTGTTGCTCGGCTTTGAGGAGCCGCAGACTGGTGGCATCTACTATGACCAATACGATTTGGCAAAGGTCGACAAGGCCTCGCTGAGACGTAAGATTGGCTGTTGTCTGCAGAGCGGCAGTCTATTTACAGGCGACCTCTTCCACAATATTACCATCACCGCCCCTTGGTCTACGCACGACGATGCCTGGGAGGCCTTGCGTTTGGCTTGCATGGAGGACGACGTGAAACAGATGCCAATGGGACTCCACACGATGGTGTGCGAAGGCGGAGCTGGTTTCAGCGGCGGACAGAAGCAACGCCTCCTCATTGCCCGTGCCCTGATATCGAAACCCAACATCCTCTTCTTTGATGAGGCAACATCGGCACTCGATAATATCACCCAGAAAACGGTATCTGACAATCTCGATAAGCTGAAGTGTACCCGTGTGGTTATTGCCCACCGTCTCAGCACCATACGCCATTGTGACCGCATCATCGTCATCGATAAGGGCAAGATTGTGGAGGTGGGCAATTTTGAAGAGTTGATGGCTCTGAAGGGACTGTTCTACGAGATTAGTTTACGACAAATGTAGCGCTGTGCTAAATGATAAATGAGAAATGATAAATGAAATATAATCCGATGAGAAAAGCTATCGTCATTATAGCAACCACCTTCTTTCTGACAGGCTGCGGTGGAGAGCAGAAGGACCCTGAGGCCTCTGCTAACGACTCTATAACGCTGAGTACAGAGGCTCGTGATTCCATACAGAATCATGATCCTGCAACCATGATGCTCAAGACCATGGGAAAAGTGGTGGCTGCGCGTTTCACCGATCTGTCGTTCGGGGTTTCATTGCCTATCGAACAGGTACTCGTGAAGAATGGACAACAGGTACATCGCGGCCAGACACTGGCTACGCTCGATCCTTTCAAGCTTCGCAACGCGATAGAACAGCAGCAGCAAGCCATCGAACAGGCACAGTTTCAGATAGAACAGGCAGAGCTGCAGATGAAGGATGTCATTATCTCGCAAGGCTACGACCCCGATAAGCCATCGTCTATCCCCGCTAACGTCAGACATAACGCTGATGTGAAGTCGGGCTATGCCCAAGCCAAGAGCCAGCTCTCTGCTGCACGCACGCTACTGGCAGCTGCCCAACATGAGTTGAAAAGCAGCGTGCTCACCGCTCCTTTCGATGGTGTGGTAGCCAACCTGTCTGTACAGGCCCATCAGTTGTCACAACCAGGCCAGCCAGTGTGCCGCATCATTGCCACTGGCGATATGGAAGTGGAGTTTCGTGTGATGGAATCCGACCTCAGTAAATATCAGATAGGAACGACTGTATGCGTGATTCCCGTAGCCAACCACACCACCAGCTACAAGGCCACCGTCCATATCATCAACCCCGTTGTCGATGAACAGGGAGCCGTCACCCTACGTGCCAAACTCTCTGACGCTCAGGGGCTCTTCGACGGCATGAATGTAGAAGTCATTTTTAAGAGCCTATGAAACGGATTGCTTTTCTGGCATTGTTTATAGCAGCCACTGCCTCAGCGCAACAGAAGGTTGTGCTCGACCTCGACCGTACCGTCCGCTTGGCTACCGACAGCTCTCTCTCAGCACAGAAATACCAGAGCGTGTATGATGCCACACATTATCAGTATCTGTCGTGGCAAGCCTCTCGCAAGCCTCAGTTTGCCTTAGAGTCTACGCCTGTGAGCTATGAGCGATACATGACCCAGCGCTATCTCTCTGCTGAGGATATCGATACCTACCGTCAGCAGCGTATGTTTTATTCTCAGGCCGGCATCTCAGCCACCCAGACGATGGAACGTTGGGGCGGACAGTTCTATGGCTCTACACAACTGGGCTATCTACGCACCTTTGGCGACCAAAACCAGGCGCAGTTCATGACCGTGCCCATCTCCTTCGGCTATAAGCAGGACCTGCTTTTCTATAACCCCCTGAAATGGGCCAGACAGATAGAGCCGCTGAAACTCATGACAGCCGAGAAGACGCTGGCCTACGGCATTGAGACCACCAGCGAAGAGGCAGTAGGGAAATTCTTCACGCTGGCATTGGCTCAGGATCAGTTGCGTATGGCTGAGGAATACCTCGCCTCATGCGACACTATCTATGCCATCGCTGAACGGCGTTATAAGATTGCCAGCATCTCAAAGGCCGAGCTGAGCATCCTGGAACTTCAAAAGACCAATGCACGCACCACCCTTGCCAATGCCAAGATTGCACGACAGAGGGCTGTACAGGACTTGGCTATCTATCTTGGGATGGAACGCACCACAGACATCGAACTGGTGATTCCCACCGTGATGCCGAGTCTGCATATCGATGCTGCAGAGGCTATCCAGTATGCCCGTGAAAACAATCCCCAGTATCTCAGTTCACGCGAGGCCGTTACTGAGGCCCAGCGCGATGCCGAACGGGCACGTGTGGAGAAGAACTTCAGCCTCAGCATCGACGCCAGCGTTGGTCTGAACCAAGTAGCCGACCGCTTTGTCGATGCCTATCGCCATCCGCTCTCGCAGGATATGGCTACCATCACCCTCTCCATTCCCCTGAAGGACTGGGGAAAGCGTAAGAACGCGTGGCTGGCTGCTCGCAGTAATGTAGAGGCCACAGAGCGTGCCCAGCAACAAACGGCACGCGATACAGAACTTGACGTTGCCCTGACCGTTGCCGATTTCAACGAGCGTCAAGTCATCGTGGAGACCTCCCGTCAGGCACTCACCATCGCCGAGGATGCCTATGCCCAAACCCTACAGCGCTTTATCAAGGCACAAGCCGATGCCTACAGCCTCTCCGTAGCCCAGAGTCACTGGCAGACAGCCCGTCAGAACCAGATAGCATCGCTCCAGAACTACTGGCTAGCCTACTATCACCTGCGCCGTCTCACCCTCTACGACTATCAGCGCCATCAAGTCATCAAGCACCTCAGATAATCAGTTCTCCACACTTTACAAAATGGTCTCCATTGTAGTTTTCTGCACTTGCATTCCCATGTTTCTGTAGAAACTTAATGCAGCATCATTACCATCCCAGACATTAAGGGTGATGTGGTAACATCCTATCGAGCGAGCATAGTCACGCACATATTCATAAAGAGCCTTTCCGACGTGTTTGCCACGTGCATTTTCGTCCACGCAGATATCATCAATATATAGCGTCTTCATGTCTTGTAACAACTGGTCATCCTTCACTTCAGAGATTTGGCAGAAAGCATAACCTCGCACCTCCCCGTCATCATAGACGAAAATAGGTTTACTCTCATCGTTGAGCAATCCCTCAAGTCCCTGCTCATTATACTTTGTGGTATAGGGCTTAAACAAGTCCGGCCGTATCACATGATGCACCATGTTTACCTGATGCAATAGTTCAATGATGCGCTTAGTATCGCCTTTTCTAGCTTTTCTTATCATCTTCTTAATCTTTGACGCTTCATCCATCAGGCCTCATCCATCTTACATCAGCCTTCTAACATCAGACTAGCGTACGACTCCTTTTACGCTGTACTTACGTCCATCGGGCAGGAGAATATTGATGCTGCCCTTTTCTACCAACTTATACACCTTGGTCTTCGCTGTAGAAACAGCGGGGGCAATGATGCCAACCTTTTCATCAACACTAATAGTCAGACCGTAAATCTTCACGGCATCGTCATTGGCATAAGCAGCACGATGTGAGCTGATGCTGCGTGATGTCTGCGTATCGTTGGCAGCATAGATAAACACACGCGTATTCTCCTTTACATCATAATTGATGGTCATCGTGTTGCGAGTAGAAAGGCTCACCTTCTGAGGCGCATTGTTTCCAATCTTTACAAAAAGGACACGCGAGCCCAGCGTCTGACAGTCAACGGTAATCTTTCCCTTGCCTGCAGGAACCTCGAACACCAGTCCGCTCAGCAGATTCTTCACCGTCAGGTCATCAGCATCATCAGCTGTAATAGCAGTCACACTCTCCTCTGCTGTCTGTGAATTAATCACGATGCAGCCCTCCGTAGCATCATATCCGTCGCCACTATCCTCCGTGTCGAGGGTTACAAAGATGCCATCAATGAGAGAGCCGCTGAGGTCGGTCTCTTCAGTGACATTCCGACTGAGGTTGACGGTGGTACTCTCTGTAATGGCTTCCGCATCAGAAGCTCCGTCGAAATTGACAAACGTCTTGAATGTTGAAGCCCATGAAAAATCATTCTGATAAGTCTCAAGCATACCATTGGGCACTTGCAACAGTGGTACCGGCATATAATTGTTCTTCTGTTGGGGATCAACAGGAATAATGATGAATTGCCCGTTTTTAAATTCAGACCAACAGTTTAAATGCAACTCTCCCTGCTGGTCAATGACATAATCTATGGGGACTCCACCAAATGGTCCATTACCATAGAAATTACTCTGCTTCAATGTCCCCTCTTTCCAGTCTTTCCTTAATTCTTCTTCGTCAATCGTCCATAAGGGGAATGGTTCCTTCATGTAGGAAGTAACTGAGGTGATACCATTACAATCCAGAAAAGCGTCGGCAGCAATAAACTTCAGTGACGACGGGAAGTCGATATGTACAAGCGATGTACAGCCTTTGAAGGCATACTCCTCTATGCGCTCTATCGTACTCGGCATTTGCACACGGGTGATGTTCTTGCAGTTCATGAACAAATTCGCAGGAATTGTCTTGACTCCCTCGCTAATGATTACGCGGGACACGGACGACCCAAAGATAGCTGTATAGTCGTAGTATGGCCCACTGCTACTCATCCTGACATTTGGCAAATGCTGGGCATTTACGGCATTGTAATAGACGCGAACCACGCCACAACTGCCACCAAATGCTCCATTCTTAATAGCTTGCACGTTGGCAGGAATGGTGACGCGGCGCAGGTTGGCACAATCGTAGAACGAGAAATCGCCGATGGTCTCCAACGACTCGGGTAATGTGATGCTGCTTATCTTACTACCGGCAAAGCATCCTCTACCAAGGATGCGAAGCGTAGAAGGCAATATGATGCTGGTCAATTCAGAAGAACCCCACCACAACGTAGGAGCAGACTCGCTATTACCAAAGCCACCTGTAAAGGCATCAGCCACACTAAACGTACCTTCCTTGATACTGATGCTCTTGAGGCCATTGGAGCTGGCATATTTGTATGCCACACGGCCGATATATTTCACGCCACCTTCAATTGGTAAGTTTTCAATGGCAGGAACACCATCGAAAGCATTGCTGCCAATCTCCTCGATCGTAGAGGGGAAAGATATGCTGTTCAGCTTTCCGTTATTTTTGAAGGCTTCCATCTCAATTTTCCTGATGCCCTCGCCCATCGTGACTGTAGCCAGTTGGCCACAGTCCAGGAACGCCTGTTTACAGATGGTCTCTACTGAGCCGGGGATACTGATAGATGTTAGTTCGCCACAACAGTAGAACATGCATTCAGGAATTGTTTTCACCTTGTCGTTTAGCTGAATCGTTTTGATGTTAGTACCTTCGAGACAATACCTTCCGAAGCGACTCACATGACTGAAATCAAGGTCACCAATTGGCTGATAGTAGAACGCAGTTGCGCCGATGCTGTCCACCGTTGAGGGCAGGTTAATCATGTTCAGTCCGCTTGTCTCAGTCATGAATGCCTCGTCACCGATATAGGTAAGACCATCGGGTAGCGTCACCTTTTCTATCGCCTTACAATAGGCAAAAGCATATTCGCCAAGCCCTTTCAACGACTTAGGCAGTATGCAAGTCTTTAGATTTTCCATTTTTCGGAATGCAGCCGCAAGGTTGTTGCGGTATAGGTAGAAGCGGCTGGTGTTCATCTCGTTGATGCCGCCAGCACCGCCGCCATCTGTATTTTCAGCCGACAGATAGAACGTGTAGACCTTGGTGCCACCTTCCAGTTGGTTGCCTCTCGAGAACGAATGGTACGGCTGATCGTCGTATACCAATTCTACATCGGCGAGGTCAAGATACGACAACTGCGACACCAGTCCCTCCTGCGCGTTAAGATAGGCAAAGTCAGCGCCACCCATTTTTCCAGAGATAGTCAGACTATCTACGAGGTCGTAGTCGGTATCGAACACGGCACTTGTAAGCCTGGCCTTCAGCGAACCAGCCTGAGTAAGGCGAACTTTGAAATGAGAACCTTCATTCTGCGCTCCTGCCATCAATGGCATCAGAATCATAAATAGCGTAAAGAGTTTCTTATTCATAATCGTTAGTGTTTTTTCTGATAAATATACTGCTGCAAAGATAAAAAGAAATTATGAGCATTCCAAACATTTTGTCGGAATTTTTCAAAAACGCAGCCAACAATAAGGTTGATAAGGGGCTAACCCCTGTCAAATATTTGAATTTTTTTAATCTGCTGCCACACTGCCACCAATCTTCTGAAAAGCCCTGTTTATGGGCAAAAAGTGGTGGCAGCAAGGTGGCAGCAGGTGGCAGCAAAATTACATTTTTAGACTATTTCCAATCCAAAAAGCATTCAAAAAGTACTGAAAATTCATACTATTTATCAGTTCACCAATAAATAACAATGTTTACAATAATCATTTTCCTCAT
>CAZIKA010000037.1:0-19392 GCA_964539705.1 uncultured Prevotella sp.
GCAGGATCAATTCTCTGCTGTAACTCATCAATCTCAACGTCGTATGCACAATTGTAATCACTCTCTTCACGCATTGTTTGAAGCTGATTATAAAGCTGCCCATACTCTCTAGGCAGAATGCCAGTCTTGATGTAGTGCTGGCTAAACAGAGCGTGAGAACCTTTATGCGTATTCACTTGATGACCATCATTAATCAGCAGAGCGCAGACTGCATGAAATACAGCGTAGTACATACGATTGGCAGCACCATTCAAGCGATTGGCTGCAATGAGAATACCAATATCCTCGTAAGTCTCTCGTGCCTTTTTCATCTCCAAGGCTACAAGTGTTTTGCGTTCCTCATTTGTCAGGCTCATACCAGTACTATTTTATCACGTTCTACATTTTTATGGAAAGGCAAGAAAGTCCATTCATTCCATTGCTTCTTCGTGTAGATGTGCGGACTAATTTCCTCACCAATGTCCCATCCGAATTCCCTGAATGGGTAGCCGTAATCATAATCTTGTGAAGACAACTTGGGTTTGTCCAACAATATAAGCAAATCCCAGTCACTGTCAGGACGGTTGTCGCCCCGAGCTCTTGAGCCATAAAGCAACAACGAGCTGTTGGCTGGCAACGTCTCACCAGCAATTGTTTTGATGTTGTTTATGACTGCAGCTTTATTCATGTTATTCGTTTATTCGTTGCAAATATACGAAAAGAATTTGATAGAAGATAATTATTTTCTATTTTTTTTATTAATTATTTCTCCCCAAAGGTATTTAGATTCCTTTTTTTTCTTTTCCTTTCTCCTGTATCAACAGGCTTCTTCCGTCAAAAAAGTAGATTACATTGGTTTAAGTAGGAAAAAATATTGCCTTCACCATAATATGCAGAAACACAGGTGCTTGCAAAGATGGTGAAGGCAGTGAAAATGTTAGTTAAGAACTTTTACTTCGTCGCTTTCTCAAACTGTTCCATGAGCCAGACATTCTGCTCATCGATAGTCATGTGGCTGTTGTCGAGGAGTAGGGCATCATCGGCCTGACAGAGGGGCGATACCTCACGATGAGAGTCGATATAGTCGCGCTCCTGCACGTTCTTCAGAATATCGGCATAGTCGGCAGGCATACCCTTTTGCTGCAATTCATCATAACGACGCTGAGCACGCACTTCGGCACTAGCGGTGACGAAGATTTTGAGTTCGGCATTGGGGAATACGGTGGTGCCGATGTCGCGTCCGTCCATCACGATACCACCCTCACGTCCCATTCGCTGCTGCTGAGCCACCAGGGCGGTTCGCACGAAGGGGATAGCGGCGATGGGGCTCACGTGGTTGCTGACCTCAAGACCTCGGATCTCGCGTTCCACGTTCTCTCCATTGAGGAATGTGGTGGTCTTGCCGTCAACGAGTCGCTGGTCGATATTGATCTGTGGCATAGCTTCGCTGAGGGGCTGCTCCAACACAGAACCGTCGGCAGCGAAGAACTGATGACGCAGAGCGTAAAGGGTTACGGCACGATACATAGCACCCGTGTCAACATATACGTAGCCCACCTTGCGGGCCAGTTCCTTGGCCATCGTGCTCTTACCGCACGAGGAATGGCCGTCGATTGCAATTGTTATCTTTTTCATAGTTTATACGAGAAATTAATCATGAGTGAGTTGCTGCTGACGTGGTATTTGCCGTAAGCGATATGCAGTTGCAGGCGTTCCAGCATCATGCCAGCACCAATGGAGAGACCGGCTCCGTGACTGCTCTCATCGTTTTCGCCAGCACTGATTGTCATTTCCGAAGCTCGCATGGCGTTATAGCCAGCTGCCACGTAGAACTGGTCGCTGAGAAGTAGATCGGCACCTAATACCAGATGTTTTCCTATGCCATACTCCCAATCGTTGAGGCGAGTCAGCGTAGCCGAGAAGCGCAAGGGGGAACTGGCGAGTCGTTTCGTTACACCCAGTTGCACGTCGAGCGGCATCCGTTCAAAGTCATCTTCGTATGCCTTTAGTTGTCCGCCCAGATTGCGTGCTACGGCACCCAGACTCCAGCCATTGTCTTCATCGAAGTAGTTCAGACCGAGGTCTACGGCTGCCCCCATCGCGTTATACTGTCCGATATACGATGCCACAATCTTTGCCGTGATACCACCGCTGATATGTTCTGTCAGCCCATAGGCAAACGTACCGCCAAGGGCGAAGTCGTTAGCATGAAAGGTTCCCGTCTGCTCATTATTGACCGTGGTCTGTTTCATCTCACCGTAGTTGATGAAGCGCCCCTGAAGTCCCCATGAACCGCGTTCGCCTATCAGTTGCGAATACGAGGCACTACCGGTAACGGAGCCTTGCATATAAGTCATCATGTTGAGGCCCAAGGTACGGTCGCTCACGTAATAGAGTAGTGAGGGGTTCTGGAATACCATTGAAGCGTCATCATCCGTCAGCGATACGTTCTCACCACCCAGTGCCGCTGTATGGGCGCTGGTGGGCAGGCGCAGAAAGTTGAACGCTGTCTGGCTGTCCTGCGCATGAAGTATCACCGCAAGCAATAGCGACAGGAGGATAATGACGGACTTCTTCATTCTGTTTCTGTTGATGACAGTCTTTGTTTAGTAGGATGCCGTGCAGGGAATACCCATAGCGATAACGCGGTCGCGGATATTGTCCAACTGTTCATGGCTGGCTTTTAGGAGCCCCTGTGCAGGCGTCTCTCGGTCAATGGTGTAGACCATCACCTGTTGGGGCTTGATGGCTTTGACGGCTTCAAGCCAAGGGGCAACAAAAGCTTCTCCGGTGTTGTCAACACTCTCACCGTTATAATCGCCACGCATAAACATGGTCTGGATGATGATATGTCCATTGAAAACCTTCATGCGGTCAATAATCGTTTGAACATCGTAGATGCCGTTGGGACGGTCCACCTTATTAATATATATCATATTAACGGTGTCGAGCTTCAAAATATTGTTGTCGACTCGCATAAGTGCGTCGTGTACTTGCTGACGGTGAATCATCGTAGAGTTGCTGAGCACAGACACTTTTGCCTTGGGACAGTATTGATTGCGCAGACGGATGGTATCGTCAATGATCTCTGGGAAATGCGGATGACAAGTGGGCTCTCCGTTACCTGCAAAGGTCAATACGTCAGGTAGTTGCCCATCGGTCGTCATCTGTTGCAGCTTCTCTTCCAATTTCTGTGCAACAAGCTCACGGGTAGGCATGGGCAGGGTAGGGCGATGGTCGGCATTGAAGCCGCATTCGCAGTAGATGCAGTCGAAAGAGCATACTTTTCCGTCTGCCGGTAGCAGGTTGATACCTAGGGAAATGCCTAAACGGCGACTATGTACGGGCCCGAAAATGGGTGAGGGATAGATAACTGTTGACATGATGGGTGCAAAAGTACATAAAAAATTTGTAAGTTCCAAATATATTTTGTACCTTTGCACCCGCTTTTCGGAAAATCCGATGCATTCGACGACGCGATTCGTTGTGATTAAGGCGCTGAGCGTGGGAAGAATGTTATGGCAACAACTTATTAATCATTTCATTACAATTATGTATCTCGATCACGCTAAGAAGGAAGAGATTTTCAACGAGTATGGCAAGGGCAATACCGATACCGGTAGCGCTGAGAGCCAGATTGCATTGTTCACCTATCGTATCAAGCACCTCACAGAGCACCTGAAGGAGAACCACAAGGACTTCGTGACTGCTCGTTCACTGACTAAGATGGTAGGTCGTCGTCGTAAGCTCCTGAAGTATCTCTACGTCAACGATATCAATCGTTATCGTGCCATCGTGAAGGCTCTGGGTCTGCGTAAGTAATCGCATCACAGATTTCACGAAGCGGAATCATCACAAAGTCCCTCTCCTGCATCAGCGGGTGAGGGATTTTTAGTTCTGGTTCGTTGATATGCAGATCGTCGTAGAGCAGGACATCAATGTCTATGGGACGATCGTGGTAGGTGGTTTGAGATTTGCGCTCGGTGGCGTGGGCTTCTGTTTTGCCCAATAGGCGTTCAATGCGCTTGTTGGCCTTTAGTACCTGATGGGGTGTTAGTGTGGTATTGACGCAGATAGCGGCATTGACGAACTGATTCTCTGACTCAAATCCCCAAGGCTCGGAATAAAAAAGAGCAGACTGGCGCACGACGGTGCCAATCTGCTCGTTTATTAATGTGATGGCTTTGCGTATGTTCTCTTCCTTGTTTCCTAAATTAGAACCAAGTCCAAGATAAACTTGATGCAAACCCTCATCATTTCTCATTTATCATTTCTCATTTAGGGCGAAGCCCGTACTTAGTCGTTCAGCACCAGCATAGCATCGCCATAACAGCCAAACTTAAAGTCGTTCTTTAAGGCTGTCTTATAGGCCTCCATGGTGAGGTCATAGCCAGCAAAGGCTGCTGTGGCCATCATCATTGTTGACTCAGGATGATAGAAGTTGGTAATGATGGTATCGGCCAGTCCGAATTCGTAGGGTGGGAAGATGAATTTATTGGTCCATCCGTCAAACTCCTTCAATAGTCCATCGGTGCCAACAGCCGACTCTGTAGCACGCATGGTGCTCACACCTACGGCACAGATGTGATGGCCTTCTTGCTTGGCTTTATTTACTATTTCACAAGTCTCAGAACTGATAAGCATTTGCTCTGAGTTCATCTTATGCTTTGTCAGGTCTTCCACCTCGATGGGGTCAAAAGAACCCAGGCTGCAGTGTACTGTGACGAAAGCGAACTGATAACCGCGAATCTCCATCATCTTCATCAGTTCACGACTAAAGTGTAGACCAGTGGATGGTGCCGTGACAGCACCTTCGTTTTTAGCGAAGATGGTCTGGAACTGCTCCATATCGTCGGGTTCCGCCTTACGTCGGTCTACGATATAACGGGGCAGAGGAGCCTCGCCTAGTGAGAAGAGCTCGCGTTTGAACTCATCGTGGGGACAGTCGTAGAGGAAACGCAGGGTACGTCCGCGACTGGTGGTATTGTCGATAACCTCAGCCACCATAGGACCCTCACCGTCGAAGAACAACTTGTTTCCTATACGTATCTTTCGGGCAGGCTCTACCAGCACATCCCACAAACGCAACTCCTCGTTGAGTTCGCGAAGCAGGAATACCTCAATCTGGGCATCCGTCTTCTCTTTGGTGCCATAAAGGCGAGCAGGGAAGACTTTCGTGTCATTGAAGATAAAAGTGTCACCCTCATCGAAATAATCGAGCAGGTTGCGGAAGGTCATAAACTCTTCGGTATCGTTGCCTTCGGCATCTTTCTTGAATATGTCAATCTTCTCACTCTTACGGTGAACCACCATCAACTTACACTGATCACGATTATAGACGCGGTCAATGGTTCCGTCTTCATTTTCGAAGGCACGATGGGGAGGATACAGAGCCACCTGCTCCTCGGGAAGTTTAAATTTAAATTGCGATAGTTTCATATTATTTGTCAGCGTTATTCCGTTATCACGGTATTTCGTTTGCTAATTCTTTTCAATCTCTTGCTGTTCTAACCATTGGGGGAACTCATCAAGTGTCACGCAATCTTCTATGCGGACATCACCAAGACGGGTTCTGCATAAGGCTGTCAGGAAAGCACCGCTCCCCAAAGCCTCACCGATGTCGCGAGCCAGCGAGCGGATATAGGTGCCCTTGCCGCAACTGACGCGGATGCTCATCTGCATCGTATCGGGGTTGAAATCGGTCAGTTCAATCTCGTCTATACGAATAGGCTTGGCTTTCAGTTCAGCCTCACTGCCTTGACGTGCCAGCTTGTAGGCACGATGTCCGTCAACCATCACAGCGGAATAGATGGGGGGAACCTGCATGATATCGCCCACGAAACTGGCGAGCACCTTTTCTATCAATTCGCGGGTGATATGGCGGGTGGGGTAGGTCATGTTAACCGTATGCTCGCGATCGTAGCTGGGTGTTGTAGCTCCCAGTTGCAGAGTAGCCGTATATTCCTTGGATGCTAATTGTAACGACTCGATGCGTTTGGTAGCCTTGCCGGTACAGAGAATCAATACACCGGTAGCCAACGGGTCGAGCGTTCCTGCATGACCCGTTTTCAGCCGCTTCACGTGGAGGGCTTTCGACAGGCGGGTACGTACATAGGCCAATGCGCCGAATGATGACATCCGGTAGGGCTTATTGATGTATAAAAATTCTCCCTCTTGAAAGTTCATTTAGTCAACCATTGCAAGTGAATGTCCAGTGAGCAGTAGCACAATGATGATACCGCCAACGATGATACGGTAGATACCGAAAGCTTTAAAGCCATATTTGGTCAGGAAGGCTACGAACCATTTCATGGCCAGCAGTGCCACGATAAATGCCACCACACAACCAAGGATAAGCATTGTGATATTATGGGGAGTAGCCCATGCGGCATCTTCTTTCAACAAGTCGAGCAGATCGAGGAGTGTGGCTCCTGCCATTGTGGGTACAGCTAGAAAGAATGAGAATTCGGCAGCACGTTTGCGAGTCAGCCCTTGTGTCATACCACCTACGATGGTTGCCATGGAACGTGACACTCCAGGAATGACCGAGATGCACTGATACAGACCGATATTAAAGGCTCGTTTCTCATTGAGCTTTGTTTCATCGGTCCCCTTGTTGAACAGTTTGTCGCAGAATAACATGAATACTCCTCCTACTACAAGCATCACTGCAACGACTTCTACGCTGTCAAGTAGCCAGTCAAGCAAACCAGACTTCTTTGCAGCAAGACCAATGACTACGGCAGGTAGGACACCAACGATGAGCAGCCAGTAGAAATAGTACTTATGTTTCAACTTCTGAAACAGAGAACTGCCTTCGGGGGCAGGTGTATTGTCAAACTGAAAGAAACGCTTCCAGTATAGACATACTACCGATAGTATCGCTCCAAACTGGATGATGAATGTAAAGGCATGAACAAACGGATCACCTTGGGGTACGTTCAGTAAGTTCTGCGTGATAATCATGTGACCGGTCGATGAGACGGGTAAAAACTCTGTAAGTCCCTCAACGATAGCAATGATAATAGTTTCTAACCAATCCATGTCTTACTTGCTCTTGTGTACTATAGCGTATATCATTGATACGAAACCAAAGAGGCATACCAAAGGAGCCACTTTGATGCGGCGTGCACTGAAAATTTCTGGGTTGTATGCTTGGTCGGTAGAACCGCCGCCTGCCATCAGAATGAAACCGATAATGACAATAACCATACCTATTGCCAAAAGGATGAAATTCAATCGTCCAAAAGCAAAATCTTTCTTATCCATTTATCTTGTTTTTTTACTTTTTACTTTTTCAAATCTTATACAGTTCTCCTGCCGTCATGCGTAGGAACTTATTGACAGATAGCAGTGTGCAAAATACCGTGATAACGAATCCGAAGACAAAGACGGAAGCAGCAGTAATAGCCAGTTCCTTCCAGGTCATGATCTCATCAATATAAGGCATATAAGGCATGAGAGCATAGATGATTCCTGCTAATAGCAGACAGGTAAGTATTGCAGATATCGTTCCTACTACGATGGCTTGTTTCAGGAAAGGACGTCGGATGAATCCCCAGGAGGCACCAACCAGTTTCATTGTATGGATGATGAACCTGCGCGAATAGATACTAAGCTGGATGGAGTTGCTGATAAGCGTATAACAGATGAATATCAGCAAGGCAGCCAATGCAAGCAACGTAACATTGACAGGACCGAGAATGCGGTTCATTCCTTCAATCTCGTCTTTGGTGTATGCTACCTCAACTACGCGATAATTCTTTCGTAGCTTTTCTGCGATACGTGTCAGGGAATCAATATTTGCATAGTCGGCCTCCATCATGACGGATAACTCAGCAGAAAAGGGGTTACATCCAGTAAACTCTGTGGGGTCAACCCCCATTTCCTTGGTTGCCATCTTTAGGGCGTCTTCACTGCTGATATATTTTACGTCACGGGCATAGTTTAACTGACTAATGGCATTACCAAAAGCTTTGCCACTTTGTTCTGATATGGTGTCGCCCAAGATAACGCTTATCTCTACGTTTTCGCGCAAGTTTTTCTGTAGGTTTAGCGTCGTCAACACAGAAAGCATCACTAGTCCCAGCAGTGTGAGTACCATTGTTGTACTGATGCAGAGGGTGACCATTTGCAATCCGTGTCTGCGCTTCTCGAGATTTCTGCTCTTTCTCATTTTTGATAGAGCCTATAAAGGCAAATTCGTAAAATAATTTTGCAAAGGTACTACAAAATGAATGAATGGCAAAACCTTTTAAGAATTATTTACACAAAGGTTTTGATGTGTAATAGTTTTTTGAGTGTTTATAAAAATAATTCTATTTTATATGGTGGTTATTCGTATTTCTTTTGTAACTTTGCACCCTCAAATTTTTATATTACAATAGGTATGGCTGAAGTTAAAAAGATTAAGACCGCGTTGATTTCCGTGTTCCACAAAGATGGGCTGGATGAGTTGTTGAAAAAGTTAAACGCTGAGGGAGTGAAATTCCTCTCTACTGGTGGTACACAGAAGTTCATAGAAGAACAAGGCTATGAATGCCAGAAGGTTGAGGATGTAACAACGTATCCTTCTATTTTGGGAGGTCGCGTTAAGACCCTTCATCCCAAAGTGTTTGGAGGTATTCTAGGACGTCGTGATAATGAGGGCGATCGTGAGCAGATGGCAAAATACGAGATTCCAGAGATTGACCTCGTCATTGTGGATCTCTATCCCTTTGAGCAGACGGTAGCCAGTGGTGCTGATGAGGCCGATATTATTGAAAAGATTGACATAGGCGGTATCTCTTTGATTCGTGCTGGTGCCAAGAACTTCAAAGATGTGGTGATTGTGCCTTCAAAGGCAGAGTACAGTGTGCTGCTTGACATTCTGAACAAGAAGGGTGCTCAAACAGATATCGAGGATCGTAAGATGTTTGCAGCTCGTGCCTTTGGTGTTAGCTCACACTATGATACAGCAATTCATGGCTGGTTTACAAAAGGTTGATATTTAAGCATATTGCAATAAGTAAGTATTGAATGGGATTTTTTAGTTTTAGACAAGAATTGGCCATGGACTTGGGTACGGCCAACACAATCATAATCAGTGATGACAAGATTGTGGTGGATGAGCCGTCGGTTGTGGCTTTGGACCGTCGAACCGACAAGATGATTGCTGTTGGTCAGATGGCTAAGATGATGTACGAAAAGACGCACGACAATATCCGTACAATTCGTCCGTTGCGTGACGGTGTTATTGCCGACTTCTCTGCCTGTGAGCAGATGATGCGTGGCTTGATAAAGATGGTGCATACAGGCCATCATTTCTTCTCCCCATCCTTGCGTATGGTGATTGGTGTGCCAAGTGGTTCTACGGAGGTGGAACTACGTGCTGTACGCGACTCTGCAGAACATGCCGATGGACGTGATGTCTATCTGATCTACGAGCCGATGGCCGCTGCTATTGGTATCGGTATAGATGTGTTGGCGGCAGAAGGAAACATGATTGTAGATATCGGCGGTGGCTCTACTGAGATTGCTGTTATCTCACTAGGTGGTATCGTATCGAACAACTCTATTCGTACTGCCGGTGATGACCTGACTGCTGATATTCAGGAATATATGGCTCGTCAGCACAACGTAAAGGTGTCTGAGCGTATGGCCGAGCGTATCAAGATCAATGTGGGCTCTGCTTTGACTGATTTGGGCGACGAAGGCCCAGAGGATTATGTAGTACATGGTCCTAATCGTATCACGGCTCTGCCTATGGAGGTTCCTGTATGTTATCAGGAGATAGCTCATTGCTTGGATAAGACAATTGCGAAGATTGAGAATGCCGTACTCTCTGCATTGGAGAATACGCCTCCTGAGTTGTATGCTGATATTGTGAAGAATGGTATCTATCTGAGTGGTGGCGGTGCATTGCTGCGTGGCCTAGACAAGCGCTTGGAGGATAAGATTAATATTGAGTTCCATGTGCCTGAGGATCCTCTGCATTCTGTAGCAAAGGGCGCTGGCATTGCATTGAAAAATATTGAGCGTTTCACGTTCTTAAAGAGATAGAATGCACAATCTGCTGGCATTCTTAGTCAAGTACAACCACTGGTTTATCTTCCTTCTGTTGGAGGTGGCCAGTGGTGTTATGCTGTTTAAATACAACAGCTATCAGGGTAGTGCTTGGGTGTCGTCAGCCAACTACGTTGTGGGTACCGTCTATGAATGGCAGTCGGATGTGGAAAAATTCTTCTCATTGTCGTTACGGAATGAGCAAATGACGCGCCGCAACATTTTTTTAGAGCAGGAAGTGGCTCGTTTGCGTGGCCTCCTTGCTGATGCTCATGTTGACACCACGGCTCTGATGCGTTCGGAACAGGAGATGCTGAGTCAATACCACGTGATACCAGCCAAAGTCGTGAGCAATTCGGTTAGTCGTCCCAATAATATGATGACGATTAATAAAGGAAAGATCGATGGTGTAGAAAAGGATATGGGGGTGGCCTGTGGTAACGGACTTGTAGGTGTGGTTTACCTTTCAAGTGACCATTATTCTGTGATTATCCCAGTCTTGAATCATCAGTCCCATGTCAGTGTGACGATTCGTGGGCGTGGCTATTTCGGCTATATGACTTGGAAGGGCGGTAGCCCTGTTGAGGCTTATGTGGAGGATGTGCCTCGTCATGCTCAGTTCAAGGTTGGCGATTGGGTTGAGACCAGTGGCTATTCATCGATATTCCCCCCTGGTATCACAGTGGGAAAGATTAAGGAAATCAGTGACTCTGAGGATGGCTTGTCGTATCGGTTGAAGATACATTTGTCTACCGATTTTGCTAATCTGCGCGATGTGTGTGTGATAACAGATCGAGGTTTCGCAGAACGTATACATCTGCTAGAAGCAGCCACAGATTCCATGACAAAAAGATAACTTTGAGGCATATGATGGATATATTGAAACGACTATTACTGATGTTCCTGCTTGCTATGGCTCATGCCTTAGTGTTTCATCGTATACATGTCTTTCATTTTGCCACCATATTCCTCTATGTCTATTTCGTTTTATTGTTCCCCCGTAACTATCCCAGATGGGCTATGCTGCTTTGGTGTTTCTTCATGGGGCTGGTTATCGATATGTATTCCAATACGCCAGGTGTCGCTTCGGCTTCTATGACGCTTGCCGGTGCGTTGCAACCTGTCTTGCTTGATTTGTTCCTTCCTCGTGATGCAGAGGAGAATATGCCAGTGTCGGCAAAGAACCTTGGCTTTGGCAAATACCTGGCTATGGTGGTCATGCTGATATTTGTCTATTGCTTGACATATTTCACGTTAGAGTCGTTTAGCTTCTTTGACTGGATTTACTGGCTGGAGAGTATATTGGGAACTACGCTTCTCACGTCTTGTCTGATTATGGCGTTCGAGGGCTTTAGAAAATAGTCATAGCGTGTGAAAAAATACGGTCTGGAGAATAGGCGGTTTGTGATAGGCGGCGTGGCAATTTTGATTGTTGCCATCTATATCATACGCCTTTTTACGCTGCAGCTGTTGAGCGATGACTATAAGAAGAATGCCGACTCTAATGCTTTCCTGAAAAAGATTGACTATCCTTCTCGTGGCGTTATTACCGATCGTCATGGTAAGTTGCTTGTATATAATCAGCCTGCCTATGACATCATGGTGGTGATGAACGAGGCGAAGGATCATATTGATACGCTCGACTTCTGTAGTTTGCTGGGAATCACTCGAAAAGAGTTTGACGATCGTATGGCAAATATCAAGGATCGCTCAAAGAATCCTGGCTATTCGCGTTTCACTCAGCAGATGTTCTTGAGCCAGTTGTCTGATCGTGACTTCAGTGTTCTTCAGGAAAAGATGTACCGTTTCCCAGGCTTCTATGTTCAGAAACGCAGCATCCGCCAATACGAATATCCTTATGCTGCCCATGTCTTGGGCGATGTTGCTGAGGTGTCGCCAGCCGATATAGAGGAAGACGATTATTATCAATCGGGCGACTATATCGGGAAACTAGGGGTAGAGCGCTTTTACGAGAAATACCTACGTGGTGAGAAAGGTGTTCAGATTCTTCTTCGTGATGCCCATGGGCGTATTCAGGGTAGTTATATGAATGGCGAGTTAGACCGTCCCCCCGTGCCAGGTAAGAATCTGACTTTGGGTATGGATGTTGAGTTGCAGGCTTTGGGCGAGCGTCTGCTTGAAGGAAAGCTGGGGTCTATTGTTGCTATTGAGCCAAAGACGGGTGAGGTGCTCTGTATGGTAAGTTCTCCTGCCTACGATCCTCGTATGATGGTGGGTCGTCAGCGATCAAAGAGCCATCGTCTGTTGAGTCAGGACTCTTGGAAGCCTTTGCTCAATCGTTCTATCATGGGTACTTATCCTCCTGGTTCTACGTTTAAGACTACCCAGGCACTGACTTTTTTGTCAGAGGGAATTATCACTCCACAAACGCCATATCCCTGCTATCATGGCTTTGTGTTTAAAGGTCTTCGTGTGGGTTGTCATGGACATGCATCCCCTTTGTCATTGGTTCCTGCAATAGCCACTTCTTGTAATGGTTTTTTCTGTTGGGGACTTTATTATATGATAGGTAGTCGTAAGAAGTATCCCACGGTACAGGTTGCCATGGATACGTGGCGTGACTATATGGTATCAATGGGGTTCGGTTATCCGCTTGGCATTGATTTGCCAGGTGAGAAACGCGGCCTGATTCCCAATTCGCAATTCTATGATAAGGCATACAAGGGTTCATGGAACGGACTGACAATTATCTCTATCGCTATCGGACAGGGTGAGGTAACGGCAACACCGCTCCAGATAGCTAATCTAGGGGCTACGATAGCTAATCGCGGCTATTTCATTACCCCGCACGTGGTGAAGAAGATTGAAGACGGAAAGCTGGATTCTCTTTACACCCAACGTCGTTATACGATGGCTAGTAAGGAGGCTTATGACTATGTGGTAAGCGGTATGCGTCAGGCTGTGCTTGGTGGAACGTGTCATGCATTGGCGAGCTATGATTTTATGCCTTGTGGTAAGACGGGTACGGCTCAGAACCGCGGTCACGACCACTCTGTCTTTATGGGATTTGCTCCTATGGATGATCCTAAGATTGCCGTCTCTGTCTATGTGGAGAATGGTGGATGGGGCGCTACTTATGGTGTGCCTATCGGCGGGTTAATCATGGAGCAGTATATCAAGGGTCAGCTCTCGGAGGCTTCTGAGGCAAAGGCACTTGAGATTCAGAACAAACGAATAGATTATGGCTCAGCAGACAGATAGAAAATACAGCGTTTTTCGTTCCATTGATTGGTGGACGGTTCTCATCTATGTGGCTTTGCTGGTATCTGGATGGTTCAGCGTCTGTGGTGCCAGCTACGATTACGGTGATACCGATCTGTTCTCGTTGGCGTCACGTTCTGGTATGCAGATTGTGTGGATTGGCACTTCCTTGGTACTGGCTACAGTATTGTTACTGCTTGATGATCGCCTGTATGATACCTTTGCCTATGTTATCTTTGGCATACTCCTGCTCCTGCTGTTTGCTACGATATTCAATACGCATAGTATCAAAGGCTCCCGATCGTGGCTTGTCCTAGGTCCGCTTCGTCTGCAGCCTGCTGAGTTTGCCAAGTTCGCTACGGCTCTTGCTTTGGCAAAGTTCATGGGTACTTATGGTTATGATATCAGTAAGTCAAAGGATTTCCTGAAGACACTGGCCTTTATTCTGTTGCCGATGTTGTTTATCGTATTGCAACGCGAAACGGGTTCCGCATTGGTTTATATGGCTTTCTTCCTGATGTTCTATAGAGAGGGTATGACAGGCAGTATCCTGTTCACAGGTGTGGCTATGGTGCTTTATTTCGTTATCGGCATACGCTTTTCCGAGCCAACTATCTGGCATACACCAACATCAGTGGGCTATTTCGTTGTCTTTCTGATGATTCAGATATTTTCTTCTGTGTTGATTGGTGTCTATTGCCGAGACTGGCAGAAGGCTTTGACATCTCTTTTAGTATGCTTGGGCGTCACGTTGGCTTGCCTGTTGTTCTCCTTCTATGTGGTTCCTTTTAATCTTTTCTGGGCGCAACTGTCCCTGTGTTTCCTTTTGATGGGTTACCTGTTATGGCAGTATATACGCACGCGCGTACTTAATTATTTTTGGATATTCGCATTTGCTGCGGGGTCTCTATTCTTCTTCAACTCGGCTGATTACGCATTGAATCATATACTTGAGCAACATCAGCGTACGCGTATCAACGTGCTGCTGGGATTGGAGGAAGACCTGAAAGGCGCTGGTTATAATGTGCATCAGAGTGAGATAGCCATTGGCTCGGGTGGCTTGGAGGGTAAAGGCTTCTTGAATGGTACACAGACGAAGTTGAAGTACGTTCCTGAACAAGATACGGACTTTATCTTCTGTACGGTGGGTGAGGAACAGGGTTTCGTAGGCGCTGCAGGTGTACTACTGTTGTTTCTGGCACTTATCTTACGACTCATTCATTTGGCGGAGCGACAACCTACTACCTTCGGACGCGTCTATGGCTATTGTGTCTTATCCGTGTTTCTCTTCCATCTGACTATCAATGTAGGCATGGTGCTGGGCTTGATGCCGGTTATTGGCATTCCTCTGCCGTTTTTCTCTTATGGCGGTTCGTCGTTATGGGGCTTTACATTCCTGCTCTTCATCTTCCTGCGAATTGATGCAGGCCGTTACGCAATCCCAGATTAATCTTCAATCTCCAAAGAAACGCCAACGTCTATGATGCCTGGCAGTACTTCACGGCTCATATGGTGACGGATACTGACAAAGAGTGAGTCGTCAGCTTCCAGTTCAATATCTCCCAGCGCTATATCCATCTGTTGGTAGTTAGTGCCTTGTCCCAGTTCGTTTCCATCGTCATCAGTGAGGGTGATGTTCAGTGTGTCGGTTCGTTGTATGCCTGACAGCTGTGCTTGCTGGGTGACGATGACCGTCAGATTGGTGTAAGGGTAGCATCCTATGGTGCGCAGTCCTAACGTCTCCGTGTATGTGCCCTTATCCTTAACAGCCACATAGAAGTCTTTGCAGTCATCTCGTGTCCATCCGTCGCTGTCGATGTTCTCGTAATGACTGTAAATCATTTGGCGGTTGCAGCTTGTTAGTGTCAGCGCAACCGCCATGATTGTATAGATGCTATTCTTGAGTAGGCTCATGTTTTGTCTCTTCCTTGGGCCTTTGCGGCTTCTTTTTCTTCTTTTTCTTCTTTGCTTTGTCGAAGCGGTGGATATCATCACCCGCCAACAGGTCAACGGGCTGGTTCTCCTGCTGACGCTTTATCTTCTCCTCGTCGGGCTGCAGGTCTTCTGGCTTCTGTCCGCGTTTGTTCATCTCGATGATCTCTTTGGCTCGCTCTGCAGTAATCGTCTCCAGATTAGCGGCAATGCGCTTGTCGGTAGAGTAGGTGACGAGCCCCGCTAGGATATCGGCCTTGAAATAGTAATAGTCGGAGTCAAGGGTCTGGAGTACTATCTCGCGGTTAGGCAGCTTTTTGCCTGCCTCCATATAGTCGTCCACCTCGTAGTTCAGGCAGCACTTCAGTTTGGCACACATACCAGCCAGCTTCTGTGGGTTCAGTGAGATGTCCTGATAGCGGGCGGCACCTGTACTCACGGATACGAAGTTCTTCATCCATGTGGCACAACATAGCTCACGTCCACAGGGACCGGTACCGCCTATGCGTCCTGCCTCCTGACGGGCGCCGATCTGCTTCATCTCGATGCGCACATGGAATGCTGCAGCCAGGTCCTTAATCAACTGACGGAAGTCCACGCGTTCATCGGCGATATAGTAGAAGATTGCCTTCTGTCCGTCGCCCTGATACTCAACATCGCCAATCTTCATATCCAGCCCCAGGTTCTTTGCTATCTCGCGGCTCTGGATCATCGTCTCGTGCTCACGAGCTTTCGCCTCGTGGTATTTATCCATGTCCACCTGACGAGCCAGTCGGTAGATGCGCTTGATATCATCGGCACTTTTGATGTTTGCCTTTTTGATTTGCAGGTTCACGAGTCGTCCAGTCAGTGTCACCACACCGATATCATGCCCAGGACTGGCTTCTACCGCTACGATGTCGCCCTTCTTTAAATCCAGGTTGTTCACATTGTGGTAGTAGCCTTTGCGGGTGTGCTTGAACTGCACCTCCACCAAGTCTGTCGTCTCGGCATTCCCTGGTATGTCAGCCAGCCAGTCGTAGGTGTTCAGCTGGCGATCCTGTCGTCCCACGGCGGCGCGGCAGAGTCCACGGTCGCAGCCCGTTCGTATCTCGTATGTTCTTTGTTTCTCTTCCATATCTTTATTTTTGAATAAGCAATACTATCATTTGCAGGGCAAAGTCGAAGAACACGATCTTTGCGTTGGCGTTCTGTCCGATGTCGCGAATGGCTCGATTAGCCAAATCGTAGAGTTGCAGGATATTTCCTTCGTTGATGAAACGGGCGAAGTTCTTGGCAAAGTCCTCTTCCTCCTGGGTCATATACACCAGTTCCGGTTGCTGGAAGTTACTCATGAAGTTCTCGCGCAGCATATGCAGGAAGAACTGCAGGAAGCGTTTCTGTTTCTCGCGTCCGAAGCCAGCCATCGTCTCGCTCCATTTCCTCAGGTCGCGCACCCGTCGCTGGTAGGCCAGTCGCATCAGCATGATGAAGAGGTCCAGGAACTGCTCGTTCTCTGTGCCTGCCTGCAGGGCTTCCATCGCCTTGAGCCACGAGCCGTTAGCCAGTCGGCTGATACGCAGTGCCGAGTTCTCGTCAATACCCCTTCTGTCGATAAGTGCCAGTCGGATCTCCTCATCTTGTATCTTCTTGACATCGATGCGCTGCACGCGACTGCGAATCGTCTCTAGCAGTTTGTTGGGCTCTTCGCACACCATCAGGAACACCGTCTGCGAGGGTGGCTCCTCGATGAGTTTCAGCAACTTGTTGGCACACTCGATGTTCATGCGTTCAGGCAGCCAGATGATGCTCACCTTATAGCCGCCTTGGCTCGATTTCAGCGATAGCTTGCGCACCAACTCGTCGCTCTCTCCGGCTGTGATAATGGCCTGTTGGTTCTCTGCGCCGATGGCTGTGAGCCATTGATCCAGCGTGAAGTAAGGGCCTTGCATGATGAGCTCGTGCCACTCGCGGGCGAAGTCATCGCTCACGGGCTTGTGATCGCTACTCATCGAGGGCAGTTTGATGGTGGGGTAGGTGAAATGCAGGTCGGGGTGCTCCAGTTTCTGTACCATCGCATTATCTTCGCCCAGCAAATATGATGCAAAGGCCACCGCCAGAGCCATCTTGCCGCTGCCTTGCGGGCCGCACAGCATGATGGCATGTGGCAGACGCCCTTCCTTGACCATCTGCATCAGGCGCTCCTGCACCTCTTTCTGTCCTATAACCTCATTAAATCTCAAACCTCAATCCTCAAACCCTTTACGATTTCCACCACCGAATCCACGGCACCTACGGTATAGAAATGAATGTCGTTCACACCGTGAGCGTAAAGCTCCTTGCATTGCTGTACCGTCCATTCTATGCCCAGCTTCTTAGCATCGGCATCGGTTTTACATTTTACTATCTCACGAGCCAGCGCCTCTGGGATGTCGCAATGGAACGTGCGAGGCACCACCGTGAGCTGACTCAACTTTGCCAGAGGTTTGATGCCAGGGATGATGGGAATGGTGATGCCCATCTGACGCGCCTTTTCCACGAAGGCGAAGTATTTTTCGTTATCGTAGAACAACTGCGTCACCGCATATTGTGCACCTAAGTCCTGCTTCTCCTTCAGATACTGCATATCCATTTCCAGATTCGGCGCCTCCTCGTGCTTCTCTGGATAGCAGGCTACGCCGATGTCGAACTTCGTCCCAGGATTCTTGATGGGCGTACCGTCGGCAAAGAAACCCTCATTGAAGCGCTGCACCTGACGGATTAGGTCCGTCGTGTGACTGTGTCCGCCTGGCGTCGGCGTAAACACGCGATCCTCCTTGGCCTTGTCGCCGCGAAGCAGCAACAGGTCGGTGATACCCAGAAACTGCAGATCCAGCAACTCATATTCGATATCCTCTATCGTCGCTCCGCTACAGATAACGTGTGGCTGCACGGGAACCCCGAACCTCTGCTGGATGGCAGCTGCCACAGCAATAGTGCCAGGGCGCAGGCGCATTCGCTGACGCTCAAAGCGTCCGTCGCTCAGTTCCTTGTATACAAACTCGCTATGATGCGTGGTGATATTAATAAAAGCGGGGTTCAGTTTGCACAGCTTTTCAATGTCGGCAAACAACCGCTCTGTGCCCGTCCCCTTTAGAGGGGGCAGCACCTCGAACGAGAACTGGTGCTCGTCGTTGTTCTTGGTTATCAGGTTTGCTACGGCCATAATAGATTGCAAAGGTACGAAGAAATGCGTAAAACACCAAATTTATCTGGGTATTTTCGAATGAGAGGCTAATCAAAAACACAAATAGATCTGGTCTGGATTGATTTTTTTTGCCCTTCCTTTGACGAGATTAGAAAAGTAGTTCCCACATACTCTAACACATGGAAACTATCAGTTTCCAGCGTGGAAACTGTTAGTTTCCGCCGTAGAAACTGGCAGTTTCCGCGGAGGTTACTATTGCGGAACTGCCTTGTATTCAGTAGCTTAAATCATAAATCGACGCATTTTTGTGCTATTTTTTATATTAATTCCATTATTTATGACAGTTATATGACGGCTTTTTTGATAAGCCTTCATATCTGAAACCATTATATATAAAGGAGTTTTTGAGAAATATGACGGCTTATGGTAATTTTCAAAAATTTTTTTTCTTTAAAAGAAACATACCACTTTTGCATAATAACAAAAAGGACCACAGGTTGCGCAGAATGAAAGCAAAAACAGCGATTCACTAAAAACATGGTATTGCCTTAAGGATTATTCCATGATGAAATCAGGAGGATGCATCACTGCGTCCTCCTGATTGTCCCGGGTTCTATTGTATTACTAACTTTATTGAGACATGTCCTATTTGAATATGTTCTGTTTAATCATCTGCTGCACGTCGGCAGGTGCGTTTTTCGCCTTGCAGCAGTCCAGGATGTACTTTACAACCTTGTCGGGCAGGGCGACTTTCTTCCAGACGTCGTGCCGATTCATCCACGTGCCTTTTGTCGTGGTCTTGTCAACCCAGACGATAGCATCCTTGATGGCTTTGCGTCCCATTTCCGAGTACCAGCCGTCCTTGTACGTATAGGTACCATACTCGTGGGGCATCACCACCACCTTGCCCTCCTTGGTCAGGGCCAGTTCTGCGCAGGCATACTCGCCATCGGCGCCGTAGAACTTGAACTGACTGTAGCCGCTTTCCTTGCCGCAAATGGTTTTCTTCTCGCCTTCCCACTGCATAGACTCCATGATCCATGTGCCGA
>CAZIKA010000038.1:0-6524 GCA_964539705.1 uncultured Prevotella sp.
ATATTTACGATTGCAGTCAATACCGGTCCACTACCTAACAAGGTGCTGATGGATTGCGGTGCCAACCTGATATTCGAAAAAATGCCAGACCTCGCAGAGGACTGGCAACGTATCATGAACGAAAGATAACGCTTAGTTAATCATCGTTTTCGTCAACATTTTCGACTTCTTCATCATTGCGCTCATCATAATCGAGCATATCCATATCGTCATCGCGAGTGATACTCACACCGCCCTGACGGTCAACCACCAGTTCCAACGGCACAAACACATCGTCAATAGCATCCGGCAAGGCGACAACGACAGAGAACTCGATACCCGAGTTTTCCACTTCATCATAGCGGAAGCCTGCCAGGATACCATTCTTTCGGAACGAGTCATCAATATAGGTATTGAACGAGGCCTTAGTAAACGTACGCTGAAAGAACGCACTCCCGTCAGCACGCATGATAGTCAGCTTTACGCGGTTGTCAACATACGGCTGATTATTCTCGTCCTTCACCTGTGGCAAGCTGTCTACCGGCACGCGATCAATCGTAATCGTATAGGGTTTTCCCTGCCATTCTATATTCTTCGTTTGCGTATCAGCAGGCATCGCAATAGGGTCCTGTGGCTGCTTGGGCACATACTTCGTTGTGATGATATCAGTTGACTGTTTCTTCTCTTTGCAGGCGCCCAGCACCACCAAGCCAGCCACCAGTATCAAGGGTAAAATATGTTTCATATCCGTGAAATTTTCTGCAAAAATACGAAATTATTTTGAGACGGCACAAAAAAACGCCCACTATTTTACGTAGCGGGCGAGTTGTCATCTCTGAAAAACAAGTTTACCTAATCACTATGAAAAAATCATTTATCAATTATTGTCTTTGCATTGGTGGTCTTTGTCCACGCTGGCCTCCGAAGCGCTGACGGCGACTCTGCTCGTCTTTCTCGTAAGCCTTGAACTGCTCTTCGGTCAAGATTCCCTTCAACTCCTGGTTGTACTCATCCTGCACCTTGCGCATTTCCTCCATACGGGCACGCATATCAGGACGCTGACCTGCTTCTCTGCGTACGCTATCGGGCCTCTCCATTCTGCGTTCACGATTGCCTCCAGGACGTCCCTGACGCATATTGCGCATAGGACGCATCTTATCAGAGAAGCGCTTGTTCAAATCCAGCAGTTTGGCAGCCTGATCCTCGTTCAGTCCGTATTTCTTCACTGCCTCCTCGGTACGGTTCTTTGCCATCTCCTCGGGGTTAAACTGGCGACGCTGGTCGTTCTGTGGCTGTTCCTGTGCCATAGCGCTGAAGCTCATAGCTACGGCTGCAATCATTGTCAATACTATTCTTTTCATTGTAATCTTCAATTTTTAAATTAATATTTCTAGTTCTTTTAGTTTTGAGTTGCAACTATCTCTATGACGCTCCTATAGAACAAAAGTTTAACCCGAAGCGAAAAAAAATTCATTTTTCACATCTATATTCACTTTTTTTTGTATTTTTGCAACTGAGAAAAGCATTATGGATATGAAGAGACAGATTGGCTTTATCATCATAGGACTACTGACGCTGCTTACCACAAGTTGCGGCAGAAGCGATGCAACCGAGGCTGAGGAGGTCAGCGCCATCGACAGCATCCCCCTGTTGGTCACTCAGATTCAGCGTTGCTCGCGTCTCTACACTACCGAGTATCGCATCCATAAATTGGTGACCTGCGAGTCCAACCGTCAGATCAGCGGTTTTGGTTTCTCCTTCGGTCTCGATGTCTTTGGTGACCGCAAGATTATCATCCCCATCGACGCCACGCTGAAGGGCTACATCGACATGAGTCAGATCCGCGCTCAGCATATCGACCGTCAGGGCGACCGCATCAGCATCACCCTCCCCGACCCCGAGGTGATGATGACCAGCACCCGTATCGACCACGAGAACATCAAGGAGTTTGTCACGGGCTTCCGTGATGACTTCACCGACAGCGAGATGTCGGCCTTTGAGAAGCAAGGTCGCAAGGCCATCATTGCCGAGATTCCAGAACTGGGCGTGGAGCGTACCGCTCGCGAGAATGCTGTCCGTATCCTGGTGCCTATGATTGCGCAGATGGGCTTCAGCGAACAGAATATCACCATCAACTTCCGTCGCGACTACACCCCTCACGACCTTATACGCAGATTGGAATAGCCTATGAACAAGCAGAACAAAAAGATACTTTTCAGCTGCGGTGGCATTGCCGCCATCGGGCTCGTCTTCATCGTCGGACTGGTCTTCATCGGCTTCTTCGCCATCGACAAGATTACCGACCGCATCCCTGGCTTGAACTCTGACGATACTTCGGAAATCTTGATGACGCCCTCGCAGATAGAGGACATCCGTCGTATCGGACAGTGGGAGTTTATGGCACTCAACGACGAGGAACTGGTAGATACCATCCGCAAGGGGTTCTTCTCAGACGATCATCTGGTGCGCATCTACTACGGCACCCTTCGCCTGGGTATCGACCTCAGTCAGTTCAACGCTCAGCGCCTGTCTGTCCACGACGACTCCCTCGTTATCCACCTACCTGCCGTCACCCTGCTCGATGAGCACTTCATCGACGAGGCCCGCACGCAGTCGTTCCACGAGACGGGCTCATGGTCAAACAGCGACCGCCGTGCGCTCTACCAGCGTGCCCAGCAGAAGATGATTTCGCGTTGCGTCACCCCTGAGACCCTTGAGGCCACACGCCAGTTGGCAGAGGCTCAGATACGCCGTCTGCTCACGTCTATGGGCTTTGAAAAAGTCAGTATCACATTCGATTAGCTTCCACCACGGTCAGAACACCATCGCCTACGCGGAAGCGCACATCCCATCCTGCAAAGGGCATCCCATACACCCGCTCCTCATCATCATGATAACGCGGACGGGGGTCTTGACTTAGCACCTGCTGCAATCCCTTCAATTCATGCTCCGAAAAAAGCTCGCTTATCTCCTGCGGCACCTCCACCCGCAGGGGCTTCCATTCCGTCTTGTCCACGAATCCGCTGCGAGCCTCCGGATGACTGTCGGCATACGCCACGTATGGCTTGATGTCGTAGATAGGCGTGCCATCCATCAGGTCTGCCCCTTTCACATGAATCACGGGCCCGTCAGCACTCATCTCCACCTTCTCTATACGTACGCACGAGAGGCCTAATCGGTTCGGTCGGAACGGCGAGCGTGAGGCAAACACCCCTATTCGCTCGTTACCACCCAGTCGCGGCGGCCTTACCGTCAGTCCCTGCTGCTCATGTGGATTCGCCGAGAACTCCCAGATCAACCACAGGAAATCAAACGCCTCCAATCCACGTACTGCCTCCTCGCGTCTGTACTCCGGCTCCAAGACAATCGTTCCCACCAGTTCATCCGCCACCCCGCTCTGTCGTGGGATGCCGAACTTCGATGTCAGCGGAGAATGAAAATATGCTATCGGTGTGATGTTCATACAATTATAACTTGGTTTCAAGTTACAAAGGTACAAAAAAAGTCCAACATCCTTGCGGAATGCAAGCTTTTTTTATACCTTTGCAACGAACAAACAAAAGACTACTGACATGAAACGGATTATTGCTATTGTAGCCATTTTCTTAGAAACAGCAACAGCGTGTTTGGCTGACGATTGGATGGGACAGCTTGACGATAATACCTTCCTCTCGCAGATCAGCATCCCTGGCACACACGATAGTGCTACGGGAGAAGGATGGACGGGCTTCCTAGGAGAGATGGTGGGCGCATCGATGGGACTGACGCAGGAGCTCACCATCGCACAGCAGTTGGACTGCGGCGTGAGAGCTTTCGACCTGCGGCCCTGCGTTCAAGACAACGAGCTGGTGATCAACCACGGCGTCCTGCAAACGAAGGCGAAGTTTCCCGAAACGCTGAAGCAGCTGTGCCAGTTCGTCAAGGAGCATCCTACGGAGTTCGTCATCGTTGTGATGCGTCACGAGAGCGACGGCGACAGCAACAGCGACCAGTGGGGAAGCATGATGGAGAGTTGTCTGAACAATGAGGACATCAAGTCGCAACTGGCAGACTACAAGCGCACCATCACCGTAGGGGAGCTGCGAGGAAAGGTGCTGCTCTTCTCGCGCGATGCCTATGCCACCAACCCCATCGGGGGATTCATCACAGGGTGGGCACATCAGGCCGACTATGTCACCGCCACCATCAAAGGTCCTAATTCGCAGACTGGCACGCTCTACGTTCAGGACTTCTATGAGGTACTGGAGAATATGATGGACAAGCTCAACGGTATAGAGAAACTGCTCGACTTCTCGACAAAGAACAACGTCAAAAGCGCCAAGCAGTACGTGGTATGCATCAACAGCGCATCGGGCTATACTGCATCGGCATCTACCGACGGCAACAGAGACAATGCCGTGCAATGCAACAAGAAGGTGATTGACTACCTGACTGACGAGACACACGCTGGTCCTACGGGCATCATCCTCATGGATTTCGCAGGCACCAACAGGTCTGGGAACAAAGAGGTAAACGGGTTGAAACTGGTTCAGACGATTATCAGCAACAATCAGAAATATGTGCCCATAAAGAAAGCTGATAATACAGCCATCAACGCTCCGAAAGGAGAACAGCGGGGGGACTTCATGCGTTATGACCTCACGGGGCGCAGGACGCAAAATCAGCCTCTGTCCACCAAGATTGTCATAGAGCCCAACAAGCAGGGGGACATCACAAAGATTATCCACTAATCACCATTTTCCCAACATGATTTTCTATTTCTCAGGTACAGGCAATACACGATGGGCGGCAGAACGACTGGCGCAGAAGACGGGAGAGCGACTACTGTTTATCCCCGAAGAACTAAAAAAGGGCGAGTGCAGGTATGAGTTGCAGGAAGGCGAACGACTGGGTTTCTGCTTCCCCGTTCACGGCTGGCAACCACCCCATATCGTCAGAGAGTTCATACGGCGCTCTGACATCATCCTTCAGCCATCGACCTTCATCTATGCGCTCGTGACCTGCGGCGACAGCATCGGACGAACAATGGAGATGCTGGATAAAGACTTTAGGAAGAAGGGACTGCATCTGGACAGCGCCTTTTCGCTCGTCATGCCTGAGTCGTATGTCTGCTTGCCGTTTATGTACACAGACACCCCACAACGGGAAAAAGAAAAGATCAGTCAAGCCAGCAAGGATTTGGATCGCTATATAGAATTCATCAAAGAACAGAAAACGGGCGAGGTACACACCCAGCGCGGATTGACGCCTTGGACGTTCAGTCATGTGATAGGTGCCTACTTCAACGCACGAATGATAACTGACAAGAAATTCACAGTAGATGCCGACATCTGCATACACTGCGGAAAATGCGAGCAGGCGTGTCCTACAGGCGACGTGATACTGAAAGACGGAACGCCAACGTGGCAGCACGACGGTTCATGCACCAACTGTCTGGCTTGCTATCATCATTGTCCGAAGCACGCCATCAACTATGGTAGCATCACGCGAAAACGAGGGCAATACTACTTTAGAAGTGCAGGAAGCGAGTGACCTTTCCAACGAGGCTTTTATCCATGTTGTCGATAAAGGCATCGAGGAAACGGGTACGTTGCTTCACGGGAATCACATCATAGTCGGCTAAGACGGCAGGGATGAGCACGCTACAACCCTCACGAAGAAGCGTCATCTCGCCCGTAGCACGTACGCGGATATGGCAATCGCCCTCAATACACATCGTGATGACAAAGCTGTCGTATTTCAACAGGTTACGATGGAAGAGGTCGGCGGTCTCGGTGACGCGCACGCTGAAATAAGGGGAGTCGACAATGAGGTTGGCACGATTGATATTTCCATCATAGATGGTACGATATTCGCTCTCAACATGATAGTCGAGTGCCTGAGAGGCAAGCTCGGTATGCAGCTCACGCGGTTTGCCATCCATACCCGGACGATTATAGTCGAAGATACGATAAGTAACATCTGACGACTGTTGCACCTCGGCCAACAAGATGCCAGCACCGATAGCGTGCACACGACCGGCAGGCAAGTAAAAAACGTCGCCCGTCTTTACCTCATGGCGAGCCAGCACATCGGTGATTGTACCGTCGGCAACGTGACGTTTGTAAGCCTCGGGAGTTATCTCCTGCTTGAATCCAGCATAGAGATAACTTCCGGGCTTGGCATCGATGATATACCACATCTCGCTCTTCCCCATCTTCCCATGCTCACGCTGCGCCATCTCATCATTAGGATGCACCTGAATGCTCAGGTCGCGATGGGCATCGATGAACTTCACCAATAGTGGCAGCTGACCGTGATAGCGCTCATTGACAGCCTGTCCGAGGATATCCTCAGGGGCTTCGCTAATCACGGCAATCAGATTCCTACCAGCATACTCGCCATTAGCGATAACGCTGGGACTCGACGGCACGGCACTCACCTCCCAACTCTCGCCGATAGGCTCAGAGGAGTCGGCCAGTCCCTTATAAGGACAAAGCCGATTGCCGCCCCACACCACTTTGTGGAGGTTTGGCTGGAAAAGAAACGGATATAGTCTCAACTTT
>CAZIKA010000038.1:6624-19191 GCA_964539705.1 uncultured Prevotella sp.
CTCGATATCCTTAAAGTAGCGATAGGTACCTACCTTCAGCTCCTCACAAGCAGCATCGTCAGCCACGATGATACCATGCTGGTGCATCTGCAGAGCAGAGATGGTCCACATGTGGTTCACAGAGCCCTCGACAGCAGCCTGCAGAGCGCGACACTTTGCGTGACCATTCACCAGAATCATCACCTCCTTAGCAGCCATCACTGTGCCTACGCCAACGGTAAGAGCGGTCTTAGGAACCTGATTAACATCGTTGTCGAAGAAACGGCAGTTGGCAATAATCGTATCTGTTGTCAGGGTCTTCTGACGGGTACGGCTAGTCAGGCTTGAGCCAGGCTCGTTGAAAGCGATATGACCATCGGGGCCGATACCACCGAGGAAGAGGTCGATGCCACCGAACTTCTCAATCTCCTTCTCATAGTTAGCGCACTCAGCAGCGAGGTCGGGTGCATTTCCATTGAGGATATGGATGTTTTCTTTTGGACAGTCAATGTGATTGAACAGGTTGGTGAACATGAAAGAGTGGTAGCTCTCGGGGTGCTCCACGGGCAGACCTACATACTCGTCCATATTGAAGGTAACGACGTTCTTGAACGATACCCTACCCTCTTGATAAGCTTTTACCAAGCCGCGATACATACCGATGGGTGAAGAACCCGTAGGAAGACCCAGTACGAATGGCTTTTCTGCTGTTGGCTTAGCAGCGTTGATTTTCTCTACTACGTAATTGGCTGCCCACTGTGACATCAAATCGTAGTTCGGTTCAATAATTAATCTCATAAAATTTGTTTTTAAGTAAATAAATATAAAGTTTATTTAAAGTATTTTCTCATCGTTCCGTCCTCATTTCTACGGATAAAGACACCCTTGCCTTGCATTGTTTTCAAACGGCGTCCACGTAAATCATAGATTCCTGCATCCTGTTTCCTGCCACTCGTCTGTGTGGTAACAATGGCATCAGGGATGGAATCGCCACCCATGAAATCAAAGGAGATAAGCCCGTCTTCGCTCACACGGATATTGGTAATGGACTTGCGGAGCAAACTGTCGCCCTGCTCATTGACATTGTTCATCTTTGGAGCAGGCACGGAGTTCTCCGTGAGACTGTCGTTGACAAACGTGGTGGAGTCGATATCGATAGTCCATGGATAAGGCGAGGAGCTGAGCAGACGACTGTTCATGCGCTTACTGTTGACATAGGTGCCCAGATTGTTGGCAACAAGATAATCATTCCACGCATCGTAGTCCATATTATCAGCGTGTACCAGCTCGAAACGGCGCTTATTCTTATTATTATTTAGCGTATTGCTGCTCCAAGCCGATCTGTCGTATTGCACATGATAGATAACGAGACCACTTCCAGGCATTCCTTTGTCCCATCCGCGTTGCTGTCGGTTCTCAAGCAACAGCCATTCCGTCTCAGAGTGCTTGATACGATAGACCTCACCACCGTCGGCTACAGGCTTCATGTCAACGACAGAGGTCGGTTCGTCCAAATCGGTAAAGTTCAACCAGCCCATAAGCCATTTCTCCACTGGCGTATAGTTTGGCGGACACCATCCGTAGTTGGTGTAGTTGCCACCGTCCATCAGGTCCCACTCATCACAGACCGAGAAGTCATCAGTGTTATTAGTGGGGTAAATATCAGGCAGTCCCAGACTATGCGTGAACTCATGGCAGATGGTTCCGAGACCACACGAGATTAAGCTCTTGGTAGGCCACAACTCACCACTTGAAGAATAATTGGAAACCTTATAGCCGTTAGAGAGTGAAATAGTGCTATACAAACCAGTACTCGGCCAGGTAAAGCCATAAGTCTTCGCTCCAAGGTTGCCGGGATAGCTGGCATAGACGTAGATAATCTGATCTACAAACATATCACCATTCCAGTCGTACACAGAGAAATCGATATCTGAGTTCTCGGCAAGCATCAACTTTGTGGCTTCTACAAAGGATTCCTTGCCGTAGTTCTGCGTATTCCCCGTAGGATTCTCTATCGGTTGAGCTTTTTTGCTGACTTTGTAGGGGCCGTAAACATCGAACTTCAGGTTGAGTCTTCCCTCAGACTGATCACGATAGTAGTCAGCCACACATCCCACGCCAAATCCTTTATTAAAGCCTCTCTCGTTGAACAGGCTATCGTAAAAGGCGTGAGCATCGTCGGTATAGCGAAATACAGAATCAGCGAACTCCATAAGAATCACCATCTGCCTGTACTCCCGCTCCGGATTCCAGTCGGTCTTCGGAGTTGGCAGCTTTAGCCTGCCTGCCCTATGTCCAATGGTACCCACTTCGACATCATCAGACATACAATTGCCGTGCACAGGCGTGAACTCACGCTGTGCAAAGACGGCAAGCGGCAATGCTAAAGCCAACAGGCAGAGGAGACTTATTTTGCGCATGGTGTCCAGGGCTTCAGGGTCTTAAAGAAATCATTACCCTTATCGTCCACAAGGATGAATGCGGGGAAGTCCTCTACGTCAATCTTCCACACGGCTTCCATACCCAGTTCAGGATACTCTACACACTCGATGCTCTTGATACTGCTCTTTGACAATACAGCAGCCACACCACCGATGGTACCCAGATAGAAGCCACCATGCTTCTTACAAGCCTCGGTCACCACGTCAGAACGGTTACCCTTGGCAATCATCACCAGTGATGCACCGTTAGCCTGGAACTCATCCACGTAGGGATCCATACGGTTAGCTGTTGTTGGGCCCATAGAACCACAAGGATAACCCTCTGGTGTCTTGGCAGGACCGGCATAGAGCACGGGATATTTCTTGAAGTACTCAGGCATTCCCTCGCCAGCATCCAAGCGTGCCTTCAACTTAGCGTGAGCAATGTCGCGAGCCACGATAATCGTGCCTCGGAGGTTTACCCTCGTGGAAACAGGATACTTAGAAAGCTCCTTGCGTACGGCATCAATACCCTCGTTGAGGTTGATCTCGATACCCTTGCCACCCTCACCGGGACGACGCAACTCTTCAGGAATCAGCTCTGTGGGGTTCGTATCCATCTTCTCCAACCAGATACCATCGCGGTTGATCTTTGCCTTGATATTTCTGTCGGCAGAGCAAGACACGCCCATACCGATAGGACAGCTGGCACCATGGCGAGGCAGACGAATCACACGGATGTCGTGAGCCAGGTATTTGCCTCCGAACTGTGCTCCAAGTCCAATCTTATGAGCCTCCTTCAACAGTTTCTCTTCGAGGTCGATATCACGGAAGGCACGTCCCGTCTCGTCGCCTGTAGTAGGCAGAGAGTCATAGTATTTGATGGAAGCGAGCTTCACGGTGAGCAGGTTCTTCTCTGCTGAGGTACCACCAATCACGAAGGCGATATGGTAAGGCGGACAAGCAGCCGTACCCAGCGACTTCATCTTCTCAACAAGGAAAGGAATCAACGTGCCCTCGTTCTGAATGGTAGCCTTCGTCATGGGGTAGAAGTAGGTCTTGTTGGCAGAGCCACCACCCTTGGCAACCATCACGAAACGATATTCTGCACCCTCGCAGGCCTCAATATCAATCTGTGCGGGCAGGTTGCACTTCGTGTTCACCTCGTCGTACATATTCAACGGAGCGTTCTGAGAATAGCGCAGGTTGTCCTGCGTGAAGGTGTTATAGACACCAAGACTCAGCGCCTCTTCATCCTCGAAACCCGTCCATACCTGCTGACCTTTCTCACCGTGGATGATAGCGGTACCCGTGTCCTGACAGAAAGGCAGGATGCCCTTGCAAGCCACCTCAGCATTGCGCAGGAACTGCAGGGCTACGTACTTATCGTTCTCTGATGCCTCGGGGTCGGTGAGTATCTTTGCCACCTGCTCGTTGTGCTCGCGGCGCAGGGTGAACTCCACATCGTGGAAAGCCTGCTGAGCCAACAGCGTAAGGGCTTCCTTAGATACCTTCACAATCTCCTTTCCCTCGAAAGTAGCGGTGCTAACGCCCTCCTTGGAGAGCAGTCTATACTCGGTTTTGTCTTTGCCCAACTGAAACATCGGGGCGTACTTGAATTCTACTGGTGTTGCCATAGTGCTTTATTTTATAGTTTTATAGGGCACAAAAGTACAACAAAAAAACGAGAATCACAAAACATGACCCTCGTTTTTTTATCTTAAATGAAAAATTTATCAATAGCCGAAGATTTCCTCAGTAGTCAATCGCTTCACAGGACCAAGTTGCTGAAGACCTTCCATATCAAGGGCTTTCTCATTGCCCAAGATGATATAACGATAGGATTTACGAGCAATACGCTCGTCAGCGAACTTCAGCAAATCAGCGATGGTGAGGTTTGGAAGAGCCTCGTAGATACGCTGGTTGACATCATAGTCGATACCCTGCTCCTGAGCTACAATCCATGCGTTGATGAGCGCGTACTTCGTGGTGCGCATACTAGCCAGACGTTTGGTGATCGACTCCTTGGCAATCCTTAGTGCATCCTCACTCTGAGGTACAGAGTCGAGAATCTCGTGGAAGGCACGCACGCAGTCCATCATCTTATCGTTCTGAGAGATAATCTGAGTGAAGAAGACATCCTTCTGGTCAGCATAGTGAGCACGCTGATACAGAGCACCGGCGCTATAAGCCAAAGCACGTGCTTCACGCAACTCCTGGAAGACGATGCTGTTCATACCGCCTCCAAAATACTCGTTGAAGAGTGCCTGCACGGGAATCTCATCCAGACTGCTGCGCATATCCTCGTTAAAGCACATCCGCATATAGATATTCTGAGCATCGTATGGTGCCAGCAGCACCTCACTCTCCTTCGTAGGCAACAGCACATAGTGCTTGTTCTCAGGCACCGGTTTGGTAGACACCTCTGGCATCGCAGCATACGATGAAAGGGCATCCTTGAGTTCACCTTCCGCCATCGGACCGTAATAGAGGATGGTGTGCTGATACTGGGGCAGTTTCTTCAACAAGTCAATCAGCTCCTGTGGATCTGTATTGGCAAGCGAATCAACAGGAATCAGGTTGCGCGATGAGTTATAAGGACCATAGAGACCGTAGGAAGTCAGGAAACTGAAATTCGTACTCTGGTCCAACTTATCATCCATACGTGATTTTGCGATGATAGAAACATACATATCGTATGCATCCTTGTCTGCTACGGCGTGCTGCAACACATGTTCCAACAGCATAACAGCCTGTGGCATGTTTTCACTCAGACCATTCAGGGAAACGGTAAGTGAACGACCGCCTACATTGATACTGTAGTTGCACGCCAGCTTATAGAACTGCTGCTTCACCTGCTCGGCAGTAAGAGAGTCGGTACCCAGATACTCCAAATAGTCGGCAGCGCAAGCATAGCGCAGGTCGGCCTCATCGCCAAATTGATAGCGGAACGAGAGTTGGAAGCGTCCGTTCTCCTTGTTCTGGACATAGACGAGTGGCAGGTTGTCGCTCACCTGTCCGAAGGTCAAATCCTTCTTGAAGTCCACAAAGCGGGGCTCAATAGGCTTCACCTCCGTATTCTGGATATCCTTCACGAACTGGCTCACCTTATCACGATTAGCCTGGATGGGGGTAATGGCTGGCTTTTCTATCTCCTTGATAGAAGGATCGGTGCCCTGACGCTTATACACAGCCACGTAGTTATCGGCGAAATGCGCTTTGGCAAAGGCAACAATCTGCTCTTTTGTCATACCGGCAATACGGTCGAGCGACTGCACCTCCTGTTCCCATGATGTACCGTTAATAAATGACGACATAAACATCCTGACGCGAGCCTGGTTGCTCTCCATCGAGTTGTAGTACTGCAACTTCAGGTTGTTGACAACCGATGGCAGCAGATCGTCAGAGAACTGACCAGCCTTCAGTTTTTCAATCTCCTCAAGCAGCAATGCGCGCACCTCGTCAAGGGTCTGTCCCTCTTTCGGTGTGCCACCAAGGATAAAGAAGGTATGGTCGAGCATCGGTTGCATAGCGCCCCATGCTCCCAACATCTTCATCTGCTGGTTGATATCGAGGTCAAGCAGACCGGCAGTACCGTTGCTCAGCATACTCTGAACCACAGCGAGCGTATCCATCTGCAGTGAACTGGCCTTATCGAAACGCCAACCCAGCCACAGGTTCTCGGCCTCAAGACCAATCACGGTAGTGTCAACAGGAGCAGTGAGTTCGGGCTGTTCTGGGAAAACTGGCTGACTGACGTCCTCACCTGGCTGCCAACTGCCGAAATACTTGTCAATGGTAGCGATAACCTCATCAGGATCAAAGTCGCCAGCCATACAGATAGCTACGTTATTAGGCACGTACCATTTCTTGAAGTAGTTCTTAATGTTGGTAATCGAGGGGTTCTTCAGATGTTCCTGCGTACCGATGGTAGTCTGTGTACCATAGGGATGCGTGGGGAACAGTTTCTTGCTCATAGCCACAATCATCTTATCCTGATCGTCTGTCAGGTAGAGATTGTACTCCTCGTAGACAGCTTCCAGCTCCGTATGGAAACCGCGAATCACCATATTCTGGAAACGGTCGGCCTGAATCTTTGCCCAGTTCTCCACTTCGTTCGACGGGATATCCTCGACATAGCAAGTCACATCGTTAGAAGTGAATGCATTGGTACCGTCGGCACCGATGGTAGCCATCAGCTTGTCGTACTCGTTGGGGATATTGTACTTAGCGGCTAACTGACTCACAGAGTCAATCTCGTGGTAAGCCTGACGACGCTCATCGGGGTCGGTCATCAATCGATAGGCCTCGTAACGCTGCTCTATCTCTGCCAGCAAGGGCGCCTCAGCAGCAGAGTCGCTGACGCCAAACTGCTTGGTTCCCTTGAACATCAGGTGCTCTAGATAGTGAGCCAAACCGGTGGTCTCTGCAGGATCGTTCTTCGAACCAGTGCGCACAGCGATATAGGTCTGTATGCGTGGTTCTTCCTTGTTGACACTCAGATAAACCTTCAAACCGTTCTTCAACGTATAGATGCGCGTCTGCATCATATCGCCCTTCACCTCTTCATAATCATATTTGCTCCCACAGGAGACTAACAGCAAAGAGGCAAAAAGCCAAAATAGGATTCTTTTCATTCTTTATTTTCAGTTTTCGTAATCTATTTCGTGGTCGAGTTTCGAGAGGAAGTCATCGAGCACCTCCTGTTCAACGTCACCCATCTGGAACTCCTTCTCGGCATCCTTGCGGATTTCAGCAATCCATGCACGACGGGCCTTCACGTAGTCCTGACGGATACGCTCACAGGCGGCCTCGTCAATCTCGGTCAGATTATAGTAGTCCAAAATCAGCTGATAACTCCAAGCCCAACGGTAGTCGCTATACTTATCGTTGATATCCTCGAAACGAGTCAGTACCTGCTGAATACTGTCAATGCTGCCGTCCTTGATGTCATCAATCAGTCGCAGCTCCTCACTCTCAGGCAACAGCAGACCACTCAAGTCTGACCAAGCACCCTTTCCAACTTCCGACTTCGGGCAACCGAAGAAGCCTTCCTTCTGGGCACGCTTCAGCACGGCACCCATGTAGATACGCAGGGCGATATCGTAGTACTTCAAGCCTTTCTGCAGCGACGAAGCATTGATGACGTACTCGTGGAAGTTGTAGGCCGTCACATTGTCGCCCGACGCGCTACGCAAGGCCTTCAGAATCTCGATACCCTGAATAATCTCGCCCACGGTGAAGGGGCTGAGCCAGTCGAAATTGATGATACTCTTCTTCGACAGCTTCGAGCGCTTGTCGCGTTTGGGCCACTTCTTGATATCGCGATAGAGACCCACGGTAGTGATATTACGTCCTGGAACCAGATACATCGTCTCACCGTAAGCAATGAGGTACGAGAAGGGCAGGTTGCGCGTATCGGGATGGTGCATCAGTTTTCCAAAGCAGACGCTGAACGCACCGATAGTTGCTGGCATCAGCACATAAGAGCCCGAGGCCGTCTTCGTACCGCGCTCCAGGGTACCATAGTGCAGGGGTCCCATCTTATAGGCATGGTTCGAGAAGTTGGTGTTCGAACCGGCGTTATAGAATGAAAACTGACCGCCAATCAGCAGGCTCGACTTATGATGCGAAGCGGAGAAGGGGCCGCAGAAGGCAGCACACGCCTCACCATTTGCCATATACGAGTTGGCGAAGAAAAGGCTGGCCTCAGCGGTGAATCCATTAGTAATCTGACAAGCCTCACCCACGAAGCAGTCTTGCATCTTCACCGAGTTATTAATCGAGCAGCCGTCGCAGATAATTGAGTTCTCGCAGATAACGCCCGTACCGATAAATACTGGGGCGTCCTCACTACTCAAGATGGTACATTCGTTCAATCGGGCACAACCGCTAATCTCGCAGTCGCCTTTAATCACAGTATTGGTGATATCCTTCGTATTGATAATCTTCACACTGTTGCCAATGATACCACGCTCGGGCATTGACACACGTACCTCATCGTCAATCAACTGGCGTAGGCGATTCACCAAGGCTTTGTCCTGATTATGCTTTACCATGAATGCAGCTAATTGCGAGTTCAGTTCACGAAACAGTGTCACATTACCATCACCCATCTCGTTGAGCACAGAGATGGTAGAGCCTGCACCGTAGCTAGCACCCTCGCGTGTCTCCAGCGTCGAGATGTTCGAAATATAACAGTCGTCGCCAATGGTATAGTTATTGATGAAGTTGCCCACCTTCTCAATCAGACAGTCATCACCCACACTGACATTCCTCAGCGTAGCATCGTTGATACCTGAATGTTTGAAGAAGCCCTGAGCTACCTCTATCTTCTTCTCAAACTTACCCAGACGGATATCACCATAGAATATTACGCGGTGGAAGTTGTAAGGACGGAATTCCTCGTCCACCAATACCCTGTTCCAATCCTCTGCCCAGCAAACGTTGTTCTCGAGCACCTGGATCTCTTCTTGTGTCAGTTGTCTGTATTCTCTCATAATTATCTTGTGTTAGGTTCAATTCTCCTCCATATTATACAGGAAGTCGTTATACGGATATTTCTGGACGTGGAGCTCGCGCACCTTGGTATAGAGCGTGCTACGCAACTCCTCGATATTCTCCTTCTGCTTGGCCGAGATGAAGAGGCAGTCGCCGTTCATCTTCGCCATCCACGTCTTCTTCAAGTCCTCCAACGAGATATTTTCTTTCGTAGGCTCCGTCAGGTCGTCCTCCTCCTGAGGCGTCCACTGATAGGCATCAATCTTATTGAAGACCACCATCGAGGGCGTCTCCGAGCAACCCAGTTCGCTGAGCGTCTGCTCTACCACACGAATCTGATCCTCGAAGTCGGGATGACTGATGTCCACCACATGTACCAAGAGGTCGGCCTCGCGCACCTCGTCGAGCGTGCTCTTGAAGCTCTCTACCAGATCTGAGGGCAGTTTTCTGATAAATCCTACGGTATCAGCCAAGAGGAAAGGCAGGTTTTCTATCGTCATCTTACGCACCGTGGTGTCCAGCGTCGCAAAGAGCTTGTTCTCTGCAAAGACATCGCTCTTCGACAGCAGGTTCATCAGCGTGGATTTTCCCACGTTGGTATAGCCCACCAGCGCCACACGAATCAGTCGACCGCGGTTCTTCCTTTGCGTTGTCTTCTGCTTATCAATCTCTTCCAAGCGCTGCTTCAACAGGGTGATACGATGTAGGATGATACGACGGTCCATCTCCAACTGCGTCTCACCAGGTCCACGCAGACCTACGGTACCCTTACCGCCACCGCCGCCGGAGCCACCGCCCTGACGTTCCAAGTGAGTCCACAGTCGTTGCAGTCGGGGCAGCATATAGCGATGCTGTGCCAACTCCACTTGTGTCTTAGCCTCGGCTGTCTGCGCACGCATAGCGAAGATATCCAGAATCAGACTCGTACGATCCAATATCTTCACCTGCAGTTCTTTTTCTATATTTCTAATTTGCTTGGCACTCAGTTCATCATCGAAGATCACCATACCCACGGGCTGGGGCATGTCGGCATCGCTCTCGTAATCCTCACGATGCTCCATCGCCTCGTCATAGGCATCTTCACACATCTTAATATAATGGCGTATCTCTTCCAGTTTTCCCGTTCCTACATACGTCACACTGCTGGGACCGTTCACCTTCTGCGTAAAACGCTTCACGGTGCGTGCACCAGCTGTCGTTGCCAAGAATTCCAGTTCATCCAGGTATTCGTTGGTCTTAGCTTCGTTCTGTTGTCCTGTAATCAGTCCTACTAACACGGCCGTCTCGGCCTTTGCTTCGGAGATGACAAATTCTTTCATTCAGTATTCTTTACCTTTTTACTTTTTTACCTTCTTTATTATTTAATTGGCCACAAAAGTAATAATTCTACGCGAAATATGCAAACAATTCAAAAATAATTCGTACTTTTGCCCCACAAAAACAAAACAACTACAACATGAAACTTGCTCTACTATCTATCGCATTTCCTTTGTTATGTCTCGGCATAACGGCACAAACCAATTATGATTATTCCCGTCTCTGCACAGAGAAGCTCGACCGAGGCGTCGTGGCTGTACGTCAGCCTGATGAAAAGGTTTTTATTTCATGGCGTATCCTGCGAGATGACAAGAAAGGCGAGGCTTTCGACATCTATCGTAACGGCGAGAAACTTAACGATGCCCCTCTCACCGAAGGCGGTTCCTACTTCATCGACGAACATCCCCTTGAGGGCGATGCCACCTACGAAGTAAGGAAAAGTGGAGATGCGCAGCCCATTTCTCATTCCTCATTTCTCATTCCTCATTTGGCTCCTGTCGGTTATCTAACGCTTCCACTTCAGAAGCCAGAAGGCCGTTATTCAGCCAACGATGCCTCTGTAGGTGATGTGGATGGTGACGGACAGTATGAGATTATCCTGAAATGGGAGCCGTGGAACGCCCACGATAATGCGCACGACGGCTATACCGACCCTACCCTTTTCGATTGCTACCGACTCAGCGGTGAGCACCTCTGGCGCATCAATATGGGACGGAATATCCGCAGTGGTGCCCACTATGTGCCGTTCATCGTTTATGACCTTGATGGCGACGGACGGGCAGAGCTGATAGTGAAGACAGCCGACGGCACCCGCGATGGTCAAGGTTCCGTGATTGGCGATTCCCTCGCCGACTACCGCAACCCCGTAGGCCGCATCCTTGAAGGTCCTGAATATATCAGCATCTTCGATGGTCTCACTGGTCGTGTACTCGATACAAAACCCTATGTTCCTGAACGTGGCGAACTGAGAGCCTGGGGCGACTCCAAAGGCAACCGATCGGAGCGATATCTAGCTGCGGTGGGGTATTTGGGAAACACCTCAAATCTCAAACCTCAAACCTCAAACCTTCCCTCTGCCATCTTCTGTCGCGGCTACTATACCCGCAGTGTGCTGGCAGCATGGGACTGGGACGGCAAGGAGCTGAAACAGCGCTGGGTGTTCGACACCAACAATCCTCAGTGGCGCGACTATGCCGGACAGGGCAATCACAACCTGCGCGTGGCCGATGTCGATGGCGACGGCTTCGACGAGATTACCTACGGCTCTATGGCTGTGGATCACGACGGCACAGGGCTCTATAACACCCGCATGGGTCACGGCGATGCTATCCACCTCGTGGCCAATCCGAAGGACAACCGTCTCTTTATTTGGGACTGTCACGAGAACAAACGCGACGGCTCCGAGCTACGCGATGCCTGTACCGGTAAGGTCATCTTCCAGATACCCAGTCCCAGTGATGTAGGCCGTTGCATGGCTGCCGACATAGACCCTACCAGCCCAGGCTGTGAGATGTGGAGTGCCGACAGTCACGGCATCAGGAATATGAAAGGAGATATTATCAATAAAGCCAAGGACTCTGACGACCCACAACACCATAATTATCTAATCATGAATGGGCGTTGGCTATCCATGAACTTCGGTATCTGGTGGGATGGCGACCTACTTCGTGAACTGCTTGATCGCGAGACGGTGACAAAATACGACTGGGAGAACCATCAGATTGTAAACCTGCAACGCTTCGATGGACAGTTCAATAACGGCACAAAGTCGAATCCCTGCCTTTCAGCCGATATCCTGGGCGACTGGCGTGAGGAGGTCATCGTACGCAACCGTGAGTCTACGGAGTTGCGCATCTACGTCTCTACCATCCCCACCCCCTATCGCATCAACTGTCTGATGCAGGATATCCCCTACCGTCTCTCGGTAGCCACACAGAACGTAGGCTATAACCAACCGTCGGAACCCGGATATTATCTGGGTCCCGACAGAACAGATTATTTAAAATAAAAAAGATTTCGATTAATAAGCCACGAAGCCGCCGTTGGGCTGTATCGTGATTTTTGCTTTACCCTTCTTTAGCTTCAAGTCGCTAACGGTGATGCCACTAATATTGCCTTTCTTATCGGCCTTGTCGTTGAACTGCTTGGTAACATTAAAGGCAGAGAGGTCGAGGGTGAGCGTGAGGGGCTCCTTCAAGGCATTGAGGCCTGCCACATACCACTGATCTCCGTGACGACGAGCCAGGACCACAAACTTGCCAGGATAGCCGTCGATGAAGCGGGTTTCGTCCCATGTGGTGGGGATGCGCTTGAGAAAATCGAGTTCCTGCTGTGGCAACTCCTGCAGGTT
>CAZIKA010000039.1:0-18800 GCA_964539705.1 uncultured Prevotella sp.
AAGTCGCAGATTGTCATCAAGACCTTCGAAGAAGCTATCCGCAAACGTATGGCTCCCTTCGTGGACTTCCCCATCATCTTCGCTTCTGCGCTGACCAAACAGCGCATCTTCAAGGTGCTGGAGACGGCGAAGGAGGTTTACTTGAACCGCAAGGCACGTATCGGTACCAATAAGCTGAACGAGGTGATGCTGCCTATCATTGAGGCAACACCGCCCCCCTCCATCAAGGGAAAGTATATCAAGATTAAGTACGTTTCGCAGGTACCAGACACGCAGATTCCAACCTTCGTGTTCTATGCTAACCTGCCACAGTATATCAAGGAACCCTATCGTCGTTTCCTTGAAAACCAGATTCGCCAGCATTGGACGCTGACGGGCTCGCCCATCAACGTGTTTATCCGTCAGAAATGATGACAGGCAGGAAGATAGGATTTGTAGGGCTTATAAGCCTTATAGGGCTTATTGGTCTTGTGGGCTGCTCTGAGAAGTCTAGGGAACAACAGGCTATGGAGGCCGCTCAGGAATATTATGAGGCTTTGTTGCAGGGCGACTATGAGACGTTTCTTGATGGACGCATCCACATGGATAGTATTCCTGAGAGTTTCCGAGAACAACTGTTGGTAAGTTACAAACAATTTGTGCGTCAGCAGCAGGAGGCGCATCAGGGAATAGAAAGCTTTCAGTCTACGCGTGTAGTGGAAGATTCCCTACTTCAGATGGTGCAGGTCTTTATGATGGTGAACTATTCTGACAGTACGCACGAGGAAATCGTGGTACCGATGGTAGAACAAAATGGGAAATGGAAAATGAAATAAAAAAGAAAAGAGGTAGATAAACGGTCTACCTCTTTTTATTTCCTCACAGCTTCGCGCATCTCTTTCAGCAGGTCGCTGGCAAAGATAAAATCGGTAAGGCGTTTGTTGGTAGAGTTCATAATCTCCGAAGAGACACCCTGCCACTCTTTATGGCCTTCGTAGATAAAGATGATATTCTCGCCAATACCCATCACGGAGTTCATGTCGTGGGTGTTGATGATGGTTGTCATATTGAATTCCTGTGTGATGCTATGGAGCAGGTCGTCGATAACCAAAGACGTTTTGGGGTCAAGGCCCGAGTTGGGCTCATCGCAGAACAGGTATTTTGGATTCAGCGAAATGGCACGTGCAATAGCCACACGCTTCTGCATACCACCCGATATCTCGCCAGGATATTTATTCTCTGCTCCCACCAGATTCACGCGGTCCAAGCAATACATAGCTCGTTCCTTGCGTTCACGCAGGGTCATTGAAGAGAACATATCCAGAGGGAACATCACGTTCTCGAGTACTGAGAGTGAGTCGAAGAGGGCAGCGCTCTGGAAAATCATACCCATCTCACGGCGCATCAGCACCTTTTCCTTCTTCGACATCTGCACGAAGTCGCGTCCATCATAGAGTACCTGTCCGCTGGTAGGCTCAAAGAGTCCCACGAGGTTTTTCATCAGTACGGTTTTTCCGCTACCGCTCTGGCCGATAATCAGGTTGGTCTTACCATCCTCGAATACGGTACTGATGCCCTTGAGCACTTCTTTGTCGCCAAAGCTCTTATATAGGTCTTTAACTTCAATCATGACAACAGTTGTGTTAGGAAAATATCGGAGAACAGAATCAGCATACTTGACGATACAACGGCATCCGTCGAGGCCTTACCTACGTTGACAGAGCCACCTTCAACCGTATAACCGAAGAAAGCCGGCACGCTGGAAATGATGAAAGCGAAGAACTGACTCTTGATGATACTCATCCACAGGAACCAGGGGATGACGTTGTGCTGCAGACCCAGCGTCAGGTCATCGGGCGGCATGATATGTCCGATATAGGCTGTAGCGTAAGCTCCCACAATACCCATACCACTCGAGAAGATGACGAGAACAGGCATGATGGTGAGCATACCAGCTATTTTGGGAAGAATCAAGTAACTGGCTGAGTTGACACCCATAATCTCAAGAGCGTCAATCTGCTGGGTAACACGCATCGTACCAATTTCTGAGGCAATGTTAGAACCAACCTTTCCTGCCAGAATCAGACACATGATACTACTTGAGAATTCCAGCAACATGATCTCACGGGTGGTATAGCCGGCTACCCAACGCGGCATCCAGGGACTCTCGATGTTCACCTTCATCTGGATGCAGATAACGGCACCGATGAAGAACGAGATGAGAAGCACGATGCCAATGGAGTTGATACCCAACTGGGACATCTCTTTGACATATTGCTTCCAGAACACTCGCATCCGTTCGGGCATGGAAAATGTGCGCCCCATCAATATGATGTAGCGTCCGAACGTGGTCAGTTTATTTTGAATAATCATATTCTTCCTCGTTTTGAGCGGTTGCAAAATTACAAAAAAAAATATAAATGCGTTATTATTTTTGGTATTTTTCTCACATATTTGTACCTTTGCAATCGATTATGGCAGAAGAAAGTATTGTACTGAGGTCCGAAGGCCTCATTAAGCGATATGGCAAGCGTACGGTGGTTAACGATGTGAGTTTCCATGTGCGCCAAGGCGAGATTGTGGGATTGCTGGGACCTAATGGCGCCGGTAAGACGACATCTTTCTATATGACCACAGGACTGGTATTGCCCAATGGTGGACATATCTATCTGGGCGACGAGGAGGTGACCGACTTCCCCGTGTATAAGCGTGCCAGAGCTGGAATCGGATACTTGGCCCAAGAAGCTTCCGTCTTCCGTAAGATGTCGGTAGAGGATAATATTCTGTCAGTACTTGAGATGACGGGTAAGCCTCGTGAGTATCAGCTGGAGAAACTGGAGAGCTTGATTAGCGAGTTTCGCCTGAACAAGGTGCGAAAGAATAAGGGCGATCAGCTGTCGGGTGGTGAGCGTCGTCGCTGTGAGATTGCCCGCTGCCTGGCCATCGAACCGAAGTTCATTATGCTTGATGAACCCTTTGCCGGTGTGGACCCCATTGCCGTTGAAGATATCCAGTTTATTGTGTGGAAGCTCAAGTACCGTAATATCGGTATCTTGATTACTGACCATAATGTGGAGGATACACTCTGTATCACCGATCGTGCCTATCTGTTGTTCGAGGGACGTATCCTGTTTCATGGTACCCCCGAGGAGTTGGCTGCCAACCAGATAGTACGTAAGAACTACCTGACTGACTCGTTCGTGCTGCGTGAGAAAGACTTCCAGAAACTGGAAGAAGAGCGCATGAAAGAGCGTGAGGAGTAAACTGACAGACTTTGTTGTGTGCGTTAAAAAATCGTAATTGTGCCATTTTTACGCCAATTATGAGTAATTTTGCACGCTCAAATCGAATAATTATATAAATAAGGTATAAAAAGAGATGAACATTAAGTTTGAAAGTGCCGATAAGATCAATGGCGTGATGACTATCACCATTGAGCAGGCAGACTATCAGGAAGCAGTTGACAAGCAGTTGAAGAACTACCGTAAGAAGGCTCAGGTGCCTGGTTTCCGTCCTGGAATGGTGCCTATGGGTCTCGTTAAGAAACAGTATGGTACAGCCGTGAAGGCCGAAGAGGTGAACCGTATTATGGGTGAGAAGCTCTATGAGTATGTTCGTGAGAACAAGATTCAGATGCTGGGCGAACCCCTTCCCAACGAGAATCAGAAGCCTCAGGATCTGGCTAGCGACGGTCCCTTCGAGTTTGTTTTCGATATCGCAGTAGCTCCCGAGTTCAAGGCAGAGCTGACCAATAAGGATAAGATTGATTTCTATACCATCAAGGTTGATGATAAGTTGATTAACGATCAGGTACAGATGTACGCTTCTCAGGCTGGTGAGTTCGTAGAGGCTCAGGAGTGGAGCGGCAACGATACCTTGAAGGGTGACCTGCGTCAGTTGGATGAGAAAGGAAATACCCTCGAGGGTGGTATCACTACTGAGGCTGGCATGATCATGCCTTCTTATATCAAGGGTGAAGACGAGAAGAAGAAGTTCGACGGCGCTAAGTTGGGCGACATCATTACCTTTAACCCCAAGAAGGCTTATCCCGATAATGATGCTGAGGTGGCTGCCATGCTGAAGGTACAGAAGGATGACGTAAAGGATCTGACCGCAGATTTCAGTTTTCAGATAACCGAGATCCGTCATTTCCAGCCCGCTGCTGTTGATGCAAAGCTCTTTGAGCACGTCTTTGGTGAGGGTGTGAAGGATGAGGCTGACTTCCGTCAGCGCATTGCTGACAGCCTGAAGGGTCAGTTGGTAATGAACAGCGACTTCAAGTTCCTGCGTGACGTGCGTGCATATGTGGAGAAGAAGGTAGGTGATCTGCAATTCCCCGAGGCTCTGCTGAAGCGCGTGATGCTGAATAATAACAAGGATAAGGGCGAGGAGTTCGTAGAGAAGAATTTCAAGGCTTCTATCGACGAGTTGAAGTGGCACCTGATCAAGGAGCAGCTCGTGGCTGCTACTCAGATTAAGGTTGAGGATGCAGATTTGAAGGCTGTTGCCAAGGACGCTATGCGTGCCCAGTTTGCTCAGTATGGCATGACCAATATCCCAGAGGATGTACTGGACAACTATGCTGAGGAGCAGCTCAAGAAGCGTGAGAATATTGACAACTTCGTAGACCGTGCTGTCGACGTGAAGCTGACTGAAGCCCTGAAGGGTGTCGTGAAATTGAACGAGAAAGAGGTGACCCTCGATGAGTTCAACAAGATGATGCAGGAGGCTTAAAAGAAGAATATTATAATTCTTTAACCAAAAAATAGAGTCGGGATGTTTTGCATCTCGACTTTTTTTTGTAATTTTGTATTTAGAAATACACGTAAAATGGTAATTACTATGAATGATTTTAGAAAATATGCTACCCAACACCTTGGTGTGAATGGCTTGGTACTTGACGATGTGATGAAGGCTCAGGCTCAGTATATGAACCCTTATATCCTTGAGGAGCGCCAGTTGAACGTGACCCAGATGGATGTTTTCTCGCGTCTCATGATGGACCGCGTCATTTTCCTTGGTACTGAGGTTAATGACTATACAGCCAATGTGCTGCAGGCGCAGTTGCTTTATCTTGATGCCAACGATCCTGGTAAGGATATAAACCTCTATATCAATTCGCCTGGCGGTAGTGTCTATGCAGGATTGGGTATCTACGACACCATGCAGTTTATCTCGTGCGATGTGTCAACGATCTGTACTGGTATTGCTGCTTCGATGGCAGCCGTATTGCTGGTGTCTGGTCAGGAGGGTAAGCGCTCGGCACTGCCTCATAGTCGTGTGATGATTCATCAGCCATTGGGCGGTGTGCAGGGACAGGCTTCGGATATTGAGATTGAAGCCCGTGAGATTCAGAAACTGAAAAAAGAACTCTATACCATTATTGCCAACCACTCGCATACTGATTATGAGAAGGTGTGGAACGATTCTGACCGTAACTATTGGATGACGGCAGAAGAGGCACGCGAGTATGGTATGATAGATCAGGTGCTGGTGAGAAAGTGATAAGTGAAAAGCGATAAGTAAGAAGTGAAGAAACAATGTAATTTCTGTGGCCGTGGAGAACGTGATGTGCGTCTGCTCATCACGGGAATCAACGGCTATATATGTGAAGATTGTGCAAAGCAGGCCTATCAGATAGTGAAGGAGTCTGGCTTTGATGGCGAGAAAGAAGAGCAGACTTCTCCAAAGGCGAAGAGGAAAGTGCCAAAGCCTCGTGAGATTAAGGAATACTTGGATCAGTATGTCATTGGTCAGGATGATGCCAAACGCTTCCTCTCAGTAGCCGTGTATAACCACTATAAGCGCCTACAGCAACCTAAGGATGACAAGGACGGAGTAGAGATAGAAAAGTCAAATATCATCATGGTGGGCTCTACAGGTACTGGAAAGACACTGTTGGCTCGTACTATTGCTAAACTGCTTGATGTGCCCTTTACTATCGTTGATGCTACCGTGTTTACTGAGGCCGGTTATGTAGGCGAAGATGTGGAGAGCATCTTGACTCGTCTGCTTCAGGTAGCCGACTATAAGGTAGATGCGGCTCAGAGAGGTATTGTGTTCATTGATGAGATTGATAAGATAGCACGTAAGGCCGATAATCCCTCTATTACCCGTGATGTGAGTGGTGAAGGCGTGCAGCAGGGCTTGTTGAAGTTGCTAGAGGGAACTGTGGTCAATGTGCCACCCCAGGGAGGTAGAAAACATCCCGATCAGGAGTATATCCATGTAGATACGCGAAACATCCTGTTTATCTGTGGTGGTGCTTTCGATGGCATTGAGCGTAAGATTGCCCAGCGCCTTAACACACATACTGTGGGTTATAACTCCGTACAAAATGTGCGCAAGATTGACAAAGACGATTTGATGAAATATGTACAGCCACAGGACTTGAAGTCGTTTGGACTGATTCCCGAAATCATCGGTCGTCTGCCGGTACTTACCTATCTGAATCCACTCGACCGTGCTGCATTGGAACGTATCCTTACAGAGCCGAAGAACTCTATCGTAAAGCAGTATGTTAAACTGTTTAAGATGGATGGCGTTGATTTGATTTTTACTCCTGAGGCGATGCGTTATATTGTGGATAAAGCGGTGGAATATAAGCTTGGTGCTCGCGGACTGCGCTCTATCGTTGAGAGTGTGATGATGGATGCAATGTTCGAGGTGCCTTCTCAGAAGTTGAAGAAATTTGAGGTAACAGAGGAATATGCCAAGGAGCAACTCGAAAAGAGTGCAGCATTGGCGACAATGAATTAAAATCCTGGTGACAATAGCCTATGACGAACGACAAGAATAATCTGTTGGATGCGCTGAAGCGCTACTTCGGCTTCGATGCCTTTAAAGGCGATCAAGAGGCCATCATACGCAATGTGCTTGAAGGAAACGACACTTTTGTGCTGATGCCAACAGGTGGCGGAAAGTCGCTGTGTTATCAGCTGCCTTCGCTGCTGATGGATGGCGTGGCTATTGTAATCTCGCCCCTCATTGCGCTGATGAAGAATCAGGTGGATTTCATTGCTCATCTGAGTGAGCATGAGGGTACTGCTCATTTCCTGAACTCATCGCTCAACAAGACGGCTATTGATCAGGTAAAGACAGATATCCGTGAAGGACGGACGAAGTTGCTTTATGTAGCGCCGGAATCGTTGACGAAGGAGGAGAACGTAGAGTTCCTGAAATCGGTAAAGATTTCGTTCTATGCTATTGATGAGGCCCATTGTATCTCTGAGTGGGGACATGATTTCCGTCCAGAATACCGACGTATCCGTCCGATTATTAACGAGATAGGTGTGGCACCTGTTATCGCCCTGACAGCGACGGCTACAGATAAGGTGCGTACGGACATCAAAAAGAACTTAGGAATTGTTGATGCCAAGGAGTTCAAGAGCTCTTTCAATCGTCCCAACCTCTATTATGAGGTACGTCCAAAGACCAAGGAGATAGATAAGGATATCGTACGTTTCATCAAACAACATCCGGGCAAGAGCGGCATCATCTATTGCCTATCACGTAAGAAGGTGGAGGATTTGGCTGAGGTGCTTCGTGCCAATGACATCAAGGCGCAGTGCTACCATGCTGGTCTTGATAGTGGCACACGCTCGCAGACACAGGACGATTTCCTTATGGAGAAGATAGATGTCATCGTGGCAACTATTGCCTTTGGTATGGGGATTGATAAACCCGATGTGCGCTTTGTTATCCATTATGATATACCAAAGTCGCTGGAGGGCTATTATCAGGAGACCGGACGTGCCGGCCGCGATGGCGGTGAGGGCATTTGTCTGGCATTCTATAGCCATAAGGACCTGCAGAAACTCGATAAGTTTATGGAGGGTAAGCCTGTGGCAGAACAGGATATCGGTCGACAGCTCCTGCAAGAAACGGCTGCCTATGCTGAGACCTCTGTCTGTCGCCGTAAGATGCTGCTCCATTATTTTGGTGAACAATACGACAAGGAAAACTGCGGAAACTGTGATAATTGTCTGCATCCTGGTACAAGGATTGATGCCCAAAAGCAGTTGGTCATTGTGTTGAAGGCTATTCTTGCTATCAAGGAAAACTTCCGTTCCGACTATGTCATTGACTTCATTATGGGACGCGATACTAACGAGATACTGGCTCATAAACATCAGAATCTGGATGATTTCGGTTCTGGCGAGGATGAAGACGCAAAGATTTGGAACCCCGTCATCCGTCAGGCCTTGATTGCTGGCTATCTGAAGAAAGAGGTTGAGAACTACGGCTTGCTCAAGGTTACTAGTGCCGGAAAGAAGTTTATCAAGCATCCCTGTACATTTATGGTGGTTGAAGACCATGAGTTCAGTGAAGATGATGAGCCACTAACTCCTGAAGGAGGCACCAGCGCCTTAGATCCTACACTATCGGCCATGCTTCACGACCTTCGTAAGAAATGGTCGCGTAAGTTGGAACGTCCGCCATATGTCATCTTCCAGGATGTGTCGTTGGAACAGATGGCTACCGATTATCCCATTACACTTGAGGAACTGAAGAATATCCAGGGTGTGGGTGATGGTAAGACACGACAGCCGTACGCCAAGGAGTTTGTGGAACTCATTAAGAACTATTGCGAAGAGAACGAGATTGAGCGCCAGTCGGATTTCCGTGTACGTACGAAGGCCAAGGATTCGATGCGAAAGCTGAAAATCCTACAGAATATCGATCGTCGCATTGCTCTTGATGATATTGCCAATGCTTTGGGCATCGACTTCGAAGAACTGCTTGACGAGCTTGAGGGTATCGTGCTCTATAGCGGTAACAAGATAAATATCGATTATTTCCTCGAAGAAATTATGGATCCTGATGACGTGAGTGATATCTGTGACTATTTCGCCAGTCAGGAAACTGACGATATTGAGGCGGCATTCGAAGAGTTTGCTTCCGATTTCTCAGAGAACGAGATTCGTCTCGTGCGCATCAAGTTTATCTCGGATATGGCTAACTAGTAGAATATGGCGAGTCTCATATTTTCAGGTGGGATGAAGAAATATTTCTCAATAGCATCTTGGCTGATAGCTCTCCTTGTTACGGCGGGATCCCTATTGTATCTGACACAGTTTTTCTATTACCCTTGGATGGGTACGCTGCTGATCTGCCTATTATGGCTTTTGCTGTTATGGTTGGTGAAGCGAGCTTTCCAATTGTCTGACGCATGGTCGTTGGCAAAATAGGCTATTTACGAGTGCTAAATAGGCCACTTGCGAGTGTTAAATAGGTCACTTACGAGTGTTAAATGGGCTATTTGTGAATACGGTATAACAAACTAGTCCGGGTACAGATATACAGATGTAACAGTGGTTTTCTATAAATCCTTTGCGTACGTATATGCACGCGTATATATTATATAATAACCTGTACGTACGCGTAAAAGGTTATAAAAACTACTGTTACATCTGTACATCTGTACCTGCTATATATCAGTATCAGGGTTAAAACGTATTAATATTGCAAGAAAAAGGTTGTCAGATAGTCGCTGTCTCGGAAAAAATGAGTATCTTTGCACGCAATAAAAATTTAAGGTACCAAAATTATGTCATCATTTATTGCAGATAAGATTGTGATGGACGGCCTCACTTTCGACGACGTCCTGTTGATTCCCGCTTATTCAGAAGTATTACCAAAGACGGTGGAGTTGCAAACCCGCTTCTCTCGTAACATTGTGCTGAACGTGCCTTTCGTGACGGCTGCTATGGACACCGTGACAGAGAGCCAGATGGCTATTGCCATAGCTCGCGAAGGTGGTATTGGTGTAATCCACAAGAATATGTCGATTGAGAATCAGGCTCGTGAAGTGGCTATCGTGAAACGTGCCGAGAATGGTATGATCTATGACCCTGTAACCATTCGTCGTGGTTCAACGGTAGGTCAGGCTTTGGATATCATGGCCGAGTATCATATCGGTGGTATCCCTGTGGTTGATGATGAGAACCACTTGGTGGGTATCGTGACGAATCGTGACCTGCGTTTCGAGCGTCGTCTGGATCGTTCTGTGGATGAGGTGATGTCGAAGGAAAATCTTGTGACTACTCATCAGCAGACTGACTTGGCTGCTGCTGCGCAGATTCTGCAGGAGAACAAGATTGAAAAGCTCCCCGTTGTGGATAAGGATAACCATTTGGTTGGTCTGATTACTTATAAGGATATTACCAAAGCAAAGGATAAGCCCATGGCTTGTAAGGATGAGAAGGGCCGTTTGCGTGTGGCAGCCGGTGTTGGTGTCACTGTTGATACACTTGAGCGTATGCAGGCTTTGGTGAATGCAGGTGCCGATGCTATCGTTATCGATACTGCTCATGGCCACTCAAAGGGCGTTATTGACAAGCTGAAGGAAGCTAAGAATGCTTTTAAGAATATAGATATTGTGGTAGGTAATATTGCTACTGGTGCAGCTGCCCGTATGCTCGTTGAGAATGGCGCTGATGCAGTGAAGGTGGGTATTGGTCCTGGCTCTATCTGCACCACGCGTGTGGTTGCTGGTGTGGGCGTGCCTCAGTTGAGTGCAGTCTATGATGTCTATTCTGCCCTGCAGGGTACAGGTGTGCCCCTCATTGCTGATGGTGGTCTTCGCTATTCTGGCGATATCGTGAAGGCTTTGGCTGCCGGTGGTTCATGCGTAATGATTGGCTCTCTGGTAGCAGGTACCGAGGAAAGCCCAGGTGAGACGATTATCTTCAACGGACGTAAGTTTAAGAGCTATCGAGGCATGGGTTCGCTGGAAGCTATGGAGCATGGCTCAAAGGACCGCTACTTCCAAGCTGATACAAAGGATGTGAAGAAATTGGTGCCAGAGGGTATTGCTGGTCGTGTGCCATATAAGGGAACTGTTCAGGAGGTTATCTATCAGCTTACTGGTGGTCTGCGTTCTGGTATGGGCTATTGCGGTGCTGCCTCTATCGAGAAACTGCATGATGCTAAGTTTACCCGTATTACCAATGCTGGTGTAATGGAGAGCCATCCGCACGATATCACGATTACCAGTGAGGCTCCAAACTATTCAAGACCAAACGATTGAAACTAAAAATATGAAACTGAAAATGCTTTTTGCAGGCTTGCTGGCTTGTGCATCTGTGAGTGCGCAGACAGATGATCCTGTAATCATGATTGTGAACGGTGAGCCTGTGACCCGTTCGGAATTTGAGTATTCGTTTAACAAGAATAACTCTGAGGGCGTCATCGACAAAAAAAGTGTGGAGGAGTATGTCGACCTCTTTATTAATTATAAACTGAAGGTATGTGCTGCCATTGATGCTAAGTATGATACGCTACAGTCATTTAAAGATGAGTTTGCGCAGTATCGTGACCAACAGGTCCGTCCCACTTTTGTGACCGACGCAGATATGGAGGCTGAGGCCCGTAAGATATACAATCAGACGGTGGAGCAGATTGGTCCAGATGGCCTGATAAAGACGGCTCACATCCTTTTCCGTGCTAATCAGCAGGCCAGTCAGGAAGAGTGGAATGTGGCTAAACAGCGTGCCGACTCTACTTATAAGGCCTTGAAAGCCGGTGCCGACTTTGCTGAACTGGCAAAAAAAGTGTCGCAAGATCCGGGAACTGCACGTCAAGGAGGTGAGCTTCCTTTTGTGCAGCATGGTCAGTTGGTGAAGGAGTATGAGGATGCGGCCTTTGCTTTGCAGCCAGGCGAGATGTCGGGTATTGTGCAGTCGGCTTACGGCTATCACATTATTCTGATGAAGGAACGTAAGATGCTGGAACCTTTTGAGTTCCATCATGATGCAATCATGAAGTTTATTGAGCAACGTAACCTCCGCGATCAGATTGCAACCCAAAAAGTGGCTCAGATGGTAAAAGAGACCAATAAGAGTGAGGCTCAAATCATGGAGGAGAAGGCTGCAGAACTGTCGGCTCAGGATATGGAGATGAAATATCTGATCCAGGAGTATCACGATGGCTTGTTACTTTATGAAATCAGCAATCAGCTGGTGTGGGACAAAGCTTCAAAAGATGAGGCTGGATTAGCTCAGTACTTTAAGAAGCATAAGAAGAACTATGCGTGGGATCAGCCTCGCTTTAAGGGTATGGCCTACCATGTAAAGGAACAAGGTGACGTGCAGGCCGTGAAGGATTGCGTGAAGAAACTGGCTTTCGATAAATGGGCCGAGGCACTGCGCTCTACGTTTAATGCAGACTCTGTCATTCGCATCCGTGTGGAAAAAGGTATCTTTAAGAAAGGCGATAATGCGCTGGTTGACAGCATGGTATTTAAGAAAGATACCACGGCAACCCATTTGAAGGACTATCCCATCAATGCCGTCTATGGCAAAATACTGAAAAAAGGACCGGAGGACTATACTGATGTGCGTGGCCTTGTTGTGTCTGACTATCAGGAACAGCTGGAGAAAGAATGGGTGGCTGAGCTTCGCAAGAGATATGCTGTAGAGGTTAAACAGGAAGTGTTGAAAACAGTCAATAAGCATTAATGAGAAAGAGGTTTTGCATACTGTTCTCGTTGGCTGTCCTCTGCGCAACGGCTTTTGCTGACAAACGCGATAGTATCGGATCGGTTGTCGACGAGGTTATCTGGGTTGTGGGTGATGAAGCCATCCTGAAGAGCGAGGTGGAGGTTACCCGTATACAGGCAGCTATGGAGGGCGTGCGTTGGAAAGGTGATCCTGATTGTGCCATTCCTGAACAGCTGGCAGTACAAAAGCTATTTCTGCATCAGGCAGCAATCGATAGTATCGAGGTGACGGAAAACGAGGTGGCTCAAGCCATTGAGCAACGTGTTGACTATATGATTCAGCAGACCGGATCACGTGAAAAGCTTGAAGAGTATAAGAAACAGAGCCTAAGTCAGATTCGTCAATCGATGCATGATGACTTGCGTGATCAGATGTTGATCCAGCGTATGAAAGAAAAGCTGGTGAAGGATCTCAAAGTGACGCCTGCCGAGGTGCGCCGCTATTTCCGTGATCTGCCGGTTGACAGTGTTCCTTTTGTTCCCACTGAAGTGGAAGTGCAGATTGTTACTCATACACCACGTATCACAATAGATGAAATCAATCGTGTGAAGGATGAACTGCGTGAGTATACAGATCGTGTGAACAAAGGTGAGACTTCGTTCCAGACATTGGCTCGTCTGTATTCTGAGGACCCAGGGTCACGTCGTTCGGGCGGTGAATTGGACTATACAGGACGTGCTATGCTTGATCCAGCCTTTGCTGCAGTGGCTTTTAACCTGACTGATCCTAAGAAGATTTCGAAGATAGTAGAGTCGGAGTTCGGCTTTCATATCATTCAGCTGGTTGATAAACGCGGCGACAAGATTAAAGTACGCCATATCCTGCGTAAGCCGGTGGTGTCTGATTCTGCTGTTACGGCTTCTATCGCCTTCCTTGATACGATAGCTGACAATATCCGTATGGGTGTGACCCCCAAGATGTTGGAGGGACTTTATACGGGTACGTTTAATTTTGAGGATGCAGCAACGCTACTCTCTGATGATAAGGATACTCGTAATAATCGTGGCTTGATGTCTAACCGCTCGGAGAATGGGCAGACTTCACGTTTTCAGTTACAGGACCTGCCTCCAGAGGTGGCTCGTGTAGTAGACAATATGGAGGTCGGCGAGATTTCTAATGCATTCTCAATGGTGAACAACCAAGGAAAAACGGTTTGTGCTATAGCTAAGTTGAAGAACCGGATAGAAGGTCATAAGGCCACCATTACGGAAGATTTCCAGGTGATGCAAAATATCGTGCTGGAAAAACGTCGTGAACAAATGTTACACGATTGGGTGGTTAATAAGATCAGAAATACCTATGTTCATGTCAATGACAACTACCGCAACTGTCAGTTTGAATACGAGGGTTGGGTGAAATAACGTTGAAAGTTCATAGTTTAGAGTATAGAGTTTGAGTTGAGGTTTATGAGAAAAACTCTTTCTATGGTAGTATTGTCGTTATTGGCCTTATGTGTGTTCACTCAGGCCAGCACGGGGAATACCAAAACCTCAAAACAGGAAAGCCGTGTGTATCTGATACATGCCGATGAATTGTTTTTCGATATTTGGAAAAACAATAATGCTCAGGTGCTGAGAGGTAACGTGGAGTTTGAACACGATGGGGCTCATCTCTATTGTGACAGTGCCAATTATTTTGAACAGAGTAACTCCTTTGAGGCATGGGGGAATGTTCGTATGGTACAAGGCGACACTCTTTCTCTGACCAGTGACTATGGTTATTATGATGGAAATGCCAAGAGGTTAAATGCTAAGGTCTTTGATGGAAGTAAGAAGGTCGTGCTGCGGAATCGTCAGACGACGCTGACTACCGATACTCTCTATTTTGACCGCAATGATCATGTAGGCTATTATAATGATGGCGGAAAGATTGTAGACAAGACGTCTACACTGACTTCTGTTTACGGAGAGTATCATGTTGATTCAAAGGATGCCTTTTTTACCGACAAGGTGTTGTTGGTTGATGGAACATCGACTCTGAAAACCGATACGTTGGTGTATAACACCAAAAGTAAGGTGGCTAATATTGTTGGACCATCTGATATCGTGTCGGGCTCAAGCCATATCATCTCGGAGTTGGGTTTCTATAATACACAAAAGAAACAGGCGGAATTATTGAAACGTTCGAAGGTGATGAATGAGGGTAGTACAATTGTGGCCGATAGTATTTGGTATGATGGCATCACAGGCGTGAGTGAGGCTTTCCGTCAGGTGGTCTATGATGATGAGACCAATAAAAACGGAATACGCTGCAATTATGGTTATTATGATGACCTGAATGGTTATGCACTCTCTACTGATAGTGTAGTGGCATTGGAATATTCGGAAAGGGATACTCTCTATCTTCACGCTGACACATTCAAGGTCTTCACTTATAACATCAATACAGACTCAGTCTATCGTGTTATACACGCGTATAATAAGGTTCGCGCGTACCGTATTGATATACAGGCGGTGTGCGACTCTTTGGTGTACAACTCAAAAGACTCTTGTATGACGATGTATACCGACCCAATCCTATGGAATGTGAACCAACAACTTTTGGGAGAGGAGGTTCAGGTCTTTATGAAGGATTCGGTTGTTGACCATGCACACGTGATTAATCAAGCATTCTCCATAGAGAAGTTATCAGATGAAGGTCTCTTTAATCAGGTGTCATCCAACGATATGTATGCCTTTTTTAAGCATGGGGAGATGCATGAGGGACAGGCGGTCGACAATGTGTTGGTGGCTTATTATCCTGTCAACGAGTCTGACAGTACCTATGAAGGATTGGTAAGAATGGAGACCAGCAAGATGCGTATGATCATGGAGAAGAAGAAACTGGTCAGCATCTGGACACCAAAAGCTACTGGTGTGATGTATCCAATGACTCAGATTCCGCCAGAGAAGAAATTCCTGGAGGGTTTTTATTGGTTTGATTACGTGCGCCCATTATCAAAAGATGATATTTTTGAGTGGCGTCCCAAGAAACCAGGAACAGAAATCAAATCGATGAGACGTGCGCACAGTACGTCAAAAAGAACAAATATACAGCCCAATGAGTGATGTTATCCAGTTGTTACCCGATTCAGTAGCCAACCAGATTGCCGCTGGTGAGGTGATTCAACGGCCAGCTTCTGTTATCAAGGAGTTGGTTGAGAATGCCGTTGATGCTGGTGCCAAAACGATTCGGGTGCTGGTAGTCGATGCCGGACGAACGTCTATTCAGGTGATAGATGATGGATGTGGAATGTCGGAGACTGATGCTCGATTGGCTTTCGAACGTCATGCTACCTCGAAGATCCGTCAGGCAGACGACCTTTTTGCACTGCATACAATGGGCTTTCGTGGTGAGGCGTTGCCATCTATTGCAGCAGTCGCTTTTGTTGAGTTGTCAACACGAGTCAGTAGTGAGGATATAGGTACGCATTTGACTCTGCAGGGTTCGCATGTGGTCAGTCAGGAGCCAACGGCCTGTCCGGTGGGATGTAACTTTAAAGTAGAAAACTTATTCTTTAATGTGCCTGCCCGCAGGAAGTTCCTCAAGACCAATGCTACAGAACTGAATAATATCTTGTCGGCTTTTGAGCGTATTGTACTGGTCTATCCAGAGATTAACTTCGTGCTTTATAGCAATGGGCAGGAACTGATGAATTTGAAGGCTGGATCACTTCGACAGCGTATCTCCGATGTGTTTGGAAAGAAATCCTGTCAGGATTTGTTGCCTGTTGAGGTGGACACTGCCATTTGTCGTATTACGGGATTTGTGGGCAAACCAGAGTCGGCCCGAAAGAAAGGTGTACATAACTATTTCTTTGTCAATGGTCGCTTTATGAGGCATCCCTATTTCCATAAGGCTATCAGTAATGCTTTTGAGAGACTGGTTCCCGAGGGAACGCAAGTGCCTTATTTCATTTATTTTGATGTTGCCCCTGCTGATATTGATGTCAATATCCATCCAACGAAGACAGAAATCAAATTTGAAAACGAGCAGAGTATATGGCAAATCCTACAGGCGGCTGTCAAGGATGCTATTGGTAAGTTCTGTGAAGTTCCCTCTATCGATTTTGATACAGAAGGGCGTCCTGACATCCCAGTCTTTGATCCTCAACGCGACGCCGTAGAATTACCTCGTGTAAAGTATAATTCCGATTATAATCCTTTTGCGGATGGCGGGCAGTCGGCAAAATCAAAGGTTTTACCCGACTGGCAGCAACTCTATAAGGCAGCTGCTGGTCCTTCGTATACAGAGGATTTCCTTTTTGCTCCAGTACAAGAGCCAGAGAACGAAACGCTAATCTCAGAGAAATCACCTGTTCATTATCAGTATAAGGGCAGGTATATTATGACGGCAGTGAAGTCTGGATTGATGATTATCGATCAGCAACGTGCTGACATCCGTATTCGTTTCGAGCGTTTTATGGAGCAATTCCGTCAGAAGACAGCTACCACACAGCGCATCCTTTTTCCTGTTGTCTTTGACTTTCCGCTGTCAGATAGTGTGTTGGTCGACAGGTATATACCCGATTTACAAAAGATGGGGTTTGACATGAGTTCTCTCGGGGGCGGTAGTTATGTGGTTAATGGTATCCCATCTGGTTTGGAAGGATTGGACCCAGAGCGACTGATTCGTCAGGTAGTAGCCGATGCCTTAGAGAAGGGTGGGGGCAATACAGATAATATCCACGAGACACTGGCACTGAGTATGGCGCGTCATGCTGCTATTCCGCTAGGACAGGTGTTGTCGAATGAGGAGATGGAACAGGTCGTTGATGAGCTTTTTGCGTGCTCCAATGTGAATTATACGCCCGATGGAAGGAAAATCCTCCATATCCTCCCGCAGCAGGATATAGAGCAATTATTAGGTGGATAAGTGGTAAAAAACAAGGAAAAACAAACAAAAATAATGAATTTTAACAGAAATTAGCAGAAAAACTGCATTTTGTTGTCTGTTTTTGTTGGTGGTTTAGAAAAAAATATCTACTTTTGCACAAAATTTGAACTTGAATTATTATATATATTAACAAAAAAGCTGTATGAAAAAGTTTTTAATGGTGCTGGCTTTTGCTAGCGTTTCTGTAGCTGGAATGGCACAGAGTGAAACACCTGAGTTGAAGCACAGTGTTGCAACCAATTCTTTCTGGAGCAACTGGTTCATTCAGGCAAATTTGGCTGGTACTGCTTTCTATAGCAGTCAGGAGAACAATCTTGATTTGTCTAAGAGTCCTCTGAAAGACTTCCGTAGCAATCTGGGTCTGTCTGTTGCAATAGGTAAGTGGTTTACTCCTGGCCTTGGTCTTCGTACAAAGGTAAACGGTTTCTGGGGTCGCACTGTAAGCGGTGACGATGCAAAGGCTAATGCAAGTAAATATTGGCAGGCTAATGAGCAGGTGCTGTTCAACCTGAGCAATATGATTTGTGGTTATAACCCTGATCGCGTTTGGAACTTCATTCCTTATATCGGTGGTGGTATCGGCCGTAACATGTCTTACAACTCATATGCTATGGGTCTGCAGGCAGGTTTGTTGAATGAGTTCCGTCTGAGCCGTAAGGTTGCTCTGAACCTCGATCTGTCATGGGGCATGCACGAGCCTGATTTCGATGGTAACGGCGCTGTTATTGGTGCAAGTTCACACTCTCCCAAAGCAAAGGATCGTGATTTGAACCTCGAAATCGGTTTGACCTACAACTTGGGTAAGGCTACTTGGAACAAGGTTCCCGATGTTGATGCTATTAACGCTCTTCACCAGAGTCAGCTCGACGCACTCAATGCACAGCTTGCTGATGCAAATGCAGAGAATGATCGTCTGAACGACCTGATTAAGAACCACAAGTGCCCCGAGGCAAAGCCTGTTCCTGTTAAGGAGGTTGCTTCTATCCCTGTTTCAGTATTCTTCAATATCAACAAGTCTAAGATTGCTTCTCGTAAAGATCTGCAGAATGTGAAGGCTATGACTGAGGCTAATAAGGATGCTAAGTTTGTTGTTACTGGTTATGCTGACAGCAGAACAGGTAGCGCTGCTTACAACCAGGCACTGAGCCAGAAGCGTGCTGAGACTGTAGCTAACGAGTTGGTTAAGATGGGCGTTAGCCGCGACAATATTGAGATTGTTGCTAAGGGTGGCGTTGCTGACCTGACTCCTATTTCTTACAACCGTCGTGCTACTATTGAGATTAAGTAAGTTAGTCTTATAGATACAAAAAAGGACCGATGAGCGATGCTTGTCGGTCTTTTTTTTACTTTTAATTGAAAAAAGTTTGAAAAATATTTGGCGGTTTCAAAAAAAGTGCGTACCTTTGCACCCGCTTACAAGAAGTAAGGGCGTTTAGCTCAGTT
>CAZIKA010000040.1:0-17248 GCA_964539705.1 uncultured Prevotella sp.
AAAAAATAACGGCATCCGTGAGGGATGTCGTTATTATTTTTAATAGAAGGTACCCGTAGAAAAGGAGTCTATACGTGCAGGTTGAGCACGAAGCGGGTGCCTTTTGTGAAGGCGGGGTCAACATCCAAGTCACCATGCATCTTCAGGGCCATCTGCTTACAGATAGGAAGCCCTAAGCCGTCACCCTGGGTCAGGTCGTGAATCTCGAGGAAGGGTTTGAAGATATCCTCGCGTTTCTCCTCGGGTATCACCGCACCGGTATTGGTGATGAGGAACTGATAGGTATGGGGGCTGCGTTTCTTGAACTCAAACGTAATCTTACCACCTGCGGGGGTAAAGAAAACAGCATTGTCCAACAGGTGACGCAGAATATACGTGAGATATTCCTCGTGGATCTTCGCCTCCATCTTAGGCACGGTGACAACGAGTGTCACGTCGCTGCTAATCTTGTTGCGCACATCGTCGGCCAACGCTTCACACAGCGGCAGAATCTGTTTCTCTTCCAACTCCACGCCATCGGTATTCTCCACATCAGAGAGGGTCTGAATATGGTTGGAGAAGCTAAGCAGGGCCTTTACTTCCGGCTGCTTTTCATCCATTTTTTTCAACGTAGGCTCCAACTGTGCCGAGATATTACTGATGAACTTGGCCTTCGCTGCATTGCTCTCATTAGAGAGTCGGATGGTTTTCTTCTGACTGCGTGTCAAAGCCATGAAACGCACCAGTACCAGAGCTCCCAGCACCAGCACCACAGCGAGGATGACAACCAAGACGATGAGTCCTGAAATAGTGAGCTGACGAGCCGAGAGTGAATCGTCTTTATCGGCAATGATTTCCTCGTTCATCGTAATCTGGCGTTCCAAGCTGTCGCGTTCCTCGGCCGTCTTGATAGCCTCGACAGAGTCTTTCCACACGATATAACTGCTGTAGGCCCTATCTACCAGACTGGCATTGCCGCTCTTACGTCCATTGGCTATCAGCGTCTGATACACCTCGTCCACCTTATCGTAATCCTTCTGAGCCGTGAGCTTTGTAGCCATCTCCTTGAACACCACATCACCCTGTGCCGTCTGTCCAAACGTATAGTAATAGATGGCCTTGTTATAGAGCAGGTCGTTCTTCACAGCCTCATCGGTAGAGCGACTGGCATAGCCCTCCATCGTATTCAACTGCTCTTTGATACGGTCGGCTTTTCTCATGCGCATATACATCTGCATACGCTCCTTGGAGGTCTGATAGCGGAGGGCAGCCTTATCAGAGACTTTGCTGCCTTCGATAGACTGGTCAACCTTACGCAGGAATTCGAAGGCTTCCTTGTAAAGATTCTCCTTATAATAAAGTGACGTTGCCTTCACGCCACAGGCCACGCCGTCTTCCATCTGTCCTTTTCCCACATAACCTTCAAAGGCGCGGATATACAGCGAACGGGCATTAGCGACATTCTGTCTGGCCTCTTCCGTTTCTGCACGCTGATGAAGTTCACTCTTCTCTGCCATCATGGATGCGCAACTCATCAACACACTCACGGCAATGACGAAAAATCTCTTGTTTATCATATCTTTTTCTATTTAAGTCAGTTATTCGTACTGCAAAAGTACTTATTATTTCCTGTTTTGCCAAAGAAAAACCCAAAATTATTTATTCTCCTTCCAAAGGCCAGCACTCAGAGGGCTGGTGCATACGGCGCATAGCCTCATCGAAGCGCTGCACCATCTCTGGATACTGATCTGCCAGATTATGACGTTCCTCAGGGTCGTCTTTCAGATTATAGAGCTCCAAGGGTGCGTTCTTCTTGATAGTCACGCATTTCCAGTCGCCCAGACGCGCAGCGCGTTGTTTCCCCGTAAACTCCCAGTAGAGCATACGGTGGTCGGTATCTACGGGCTGTCCGTAGAACAGGGGCAGGATATTGATGCCATTGATGCCTTGCGGCAGATGTTTTTCACTCTTCGTCAGTGCCGCCAGCGTGGGCATCACATCGGGGAAGTATATCAGGTTCTGCAGTTTCTGAACAGGCACGCGCCCTGGCTGATTCACAATCATAGGCACGCGGATGCCGCCCTCGTAGAGTTGTCCCTTGCGTCCATGAAACCCAGCGTTGCAGTTCAGCTCTGCAATAGGTGCCTGTACAGCTGCTCCATTGTCGCTGGCAAATATCACGAGCGTGTTTTCGCGCAGGCCCTCTTTGTCGAGATATGCCAACAAGCGACCTATGGCACGGTCCATGTGGGTGATGAGCGATGCATAGCGCTTGGTATTCATTGACCAATCCTTCTGTCCGTCGTACCATGAGGTCTCGTCTATAATGTAAGGTTCGTGAGGCGCATCGTAAGCCAGATAGAGGAAGAACGGGCGCTCCTTGTTACGCCCAATAAAAGCGATGGCGTCATCCGTAGAGATGTCGGTATTATGCCTCACGTGCGCATCGTGGGCATTCTCCTCGATTGTAGTCAACGAATCGCCTGCAAAGCGGTAGTAAGGATAATAATAAGGTGAGTTCGAGTGCACGGTGGAGATGGTCCAGCCATAGAACTCATCGAAGCCGCGATGATTAGGCGCTGCCCCTGGGTCGTAGCCATCCAAATGCCATTTGTTTACCAGACAGGTGCGATAGCCACCAGCAGAGAGCACGGTGGCAATCGTCGTGTCGGTAGGCATCAGGTTGGTGCGACGGATGTAGGTCGTATCACCCTTCTCGTTGATCTTGATGCCCTGAATACCGCCTACAGGACACTGGTTATCACGGATACGCGTATTTCCCGTGTGCTTACCCGTCATCAGCGAACAGCGCGAAGGACTCGAGATACCACTTCCCGCATAGCACTGGGTAAACGTAGTACCCGTCTGCGACAAACGGTCTATATTCGGCGTCTTCACATACTTCGACCCAAAGCACGACAAGTCGCCATATCCCATATCGTCAGCCAGTATAAACACCACGTTAGGGCGCTCGGGCGTAGCCTTCTGCGCCTCTACCTCACTGGCTGTTGCTGCGCCGATGAAGGCCATACAATATTTACTAATCATAATTCTCAATTCTCAATTCCTTCATAAACTCCTCCGTATGCTCAAAGAACATCCGGTATCCCTCACACAAATATTGGTGGTTCCGTGGGCATTCCCCATGACAAGTAAACAGCCACTTACACGCTTTGCACTTTGAGGGCAACCCGCTTGTTTTCTGCTGGGAAAAGTCTTGCTGCTGCTTGCTGTGCATCATCTCGTAGATGGTCTGCTTTCGGATGTTTCCCAGTCGGTGCTCAGGGCGCACGAAGTGGTCGCAACTATACACATCGCCGTTCCACTCCACCACGCCTACATGCCCGCACATATCCGACATCGCACAGATACCTGGCGTTACACCCAGATAGTTTGCCAGCGTCGCCTCAAAGATGTTGACGTATACCTCGCCCACATCCTCTTTCCGCCACTCATCGAAGACCTCGCAGAGGAAGCGTCCCCACAGCGAAGCGGTGATGTCGCCTCCTACAGGCGTAAACTGCAAGTACCTGCATCCTATCTCCTTAAAGAAGCGGTACACCTCACGCGGATGCTCACCATTGATGCTGTTCACCGTACTGAGCGCGTTCCACATCACCTCGTGCCTGTCGAGCATCTCTACAGCCTTCATCACCTGCCTATGCGTCGCCTCGCCACGTTTATCCTTTCGCCACGCATCGTGCAACGCCTCGGGTCCGTCGATACTCAGACCTATCAGCCATCCGTTATCATGAAAGAAGCGACACCAGTCGTCCGTCAGTAGCGTCCCGTTTGTCTGTAGACAGTTGTCTATATGATGTCCACCAGCGTAGCGATTCTGTAACCGCATCGCCTTTTCATAAAACGCCATCGGCAACAGCGTAGGCTCTCCCCCGTGCCACGTAAACAACACCTCGTGATTCGCCTGACTCTCCAGATACTGACGGACAAAGAGCTCCAGCACCTCGTCACTCATCACCCCCCTTCCTGCCCCCTGATAATAGCAGTAGCCGCACGCTAAGTTACAGGCCGCCCCCACAGGTTTAGCCATGATATAAAACGGACGAGCAAAGGGTGAAAGCATCATATCATCAAGCCTATTTCATCTGCGTCCCCAGAACAGAGTATCGCACCCCGTCAACAAAGATATAGAGCCTGCCGTTGATGATATGTTTAGTAATCCGCGAGGGCGTAGGACGAGGATTATCAGATACGAAGGAGATACCGCTAGGAACATCGTCGGACCAACCATTGCTCACACCAACGACGAAACGAGGATCGGTGGAGGAAACAAGATGGCCCATATCAAGCGGCTGTCCGGCTTTCTCGCCCCAGATATATTCTGCCAGATAGGGATAGTCGATAAAGGGGTTGCGGTTGTGCTGAAAGTTACTAACAGCATCGGCGCGTTTAATCTCCTTCTCAGATACAGGATCCTGGCGATGCCATTTGATGAGCAATGCTTGTTCCCAAGGCTGAAACTCCAGGTAGTTTTGATTCTGCATAGCGAATCGGGAGCCTACGTCCTTATTGTCCACTCGCCAGCCTTTATACTTCGTACAGACGTTGTCGTAATTACCGTCGGCATCACGGCCATAGCAGGTAGCCATATAGAAATAGGCGCGGGCAAAGTCGCCCTTATACTCGTCTTTTGGCTCAAAGACGAAGAAATCCACATTGAGCGAATCATGGTGAATTTTTCCAATCTTCAGCGAACCAGAGGTCTTCAAGTCTTTGACCGGCTCACCAAGAGGATAATTGCTGCGGGCACTATTGGCAGTACTGTTTGAGGGGTTGAGATGATAGCAGTCCTTATAGGCATCATTAGTGCTTCCGCCCCACCAGCTCTTGGCAAAGCTATGCTCAATGTTACAGCCAGAAACGACAGAGCCTGGTGCAGCAAACTTATACCATGTATCACAGTACATATCCATGCAGTAGCCCTCGTCATTGCGGTCAGAGTAGTAGAAGACCTCCCATGAATGATTCTCACCGCTGCCGTACTCTATGACGGTATGGTTGCGAATCAAGGACTTGAGAAAAGCTTTCAATTCGGCATCCCGCTTACCATTGGCATTATCATAAAAGCCTGGTGTCAATTCCTCTGCAGTAACAAATGAGAAGGCGCCAAGGAAAAGGGCAGATAGTAAAATTCTGAGAATTTTCATGCTTGTCATACTTTATTTATTCATATTCGAGCGGTAAAATTACAGCATTATTTTGAGATATGCAAGAAAACGGGCAAAAACATTACAGGGAAATTTTGCAGAAAAAATAAAAAGTAGTACCTTTGTCGGTGCTATGAAAATATTGCAGACCATATCCAAGATTATATTGCCGTTTATTTTGGGCGGTGCGATACTCTATTGGATGTATCGCGGAGAGGACTGGCAGAGCATTAAGCACGTGATGCTGGAAGAGATGAACTGGACGTGGATGCTGCTGTCGTTTCCCTTCGGCATACTAGCTCAGATGTTTCGTGGCTGGCGCTGGCAACAAACGCTGGAGCCGTTTTCGAGGAACGAGGAACGAGGAACGGGGAGCGAGGTTAGAAGTAGCGTTTGCATCAATGCCATTTTCATGAGCTATGCCGCCTCACTGGTCATACCCCGTGCTGGTGAGTTCACCCGTTGCGGTGTGCTGGCAAGATGGGAGGGGACCTCCTTCCCCAAGGCGCTGGGAACGGTGGTGACGGAGCGAGCAGTTGACACCCTCATCGTAATGCTCTACTCGGGCATTATCCTACTCTTCGGCATGAGCACCTTCGGCACGTTCTTTAAGAAGACAGGCACATCGTTTGAAAATATACTGAGTGGTTTTTCGCTGACAGGTTGGCTGGTAACGGCCATCTGTGGTGCAGCTGCGATTCTCCTGCTTCATCTGCTACTGAAAAACCTTTCTATATATAATAAGGTACGAATGACGCTACACGGCATCTGGGAGGGTGTGCTATCGTTGAAGGATGTGAAGAACCTGCCGCTATACCTATTTTTCTCGATTGGTATATGGGCGATGTATTTTCTGCATTACTACCTAACGTTCTTCTGCTTTGACTTCACGGCTGATCTGGGTCTTGGCTGTGCACTGATATCGTTTGTAGTAGCCAATTTCGCAGTTATCGTACCCACACCAAATGGTGCTGGTCCTTGGCACTTCGCCATCAAGACGATGCTGATACTTTATGGAGTTGCCGATCATCAGGCACTCATCTTTGTACTCATCGTACATACTGTGCAAACCATGCTCGTCATTCTCCTGGGCATGTATGCATGGCTGGCGCTGAATTTTACGAGGAGGAACGAGGAACGAGGAACGAGGAAGGAGGAACGAGGATAGTTTTGTATTTACATGTTATCTGAAAACAAAAATGGCAAACGATTTCTTTTACAAAAAAGTAGATGCTTACAACCTCTCAAAACCAGGCAGAGGACATGTCCCAACGATTATCCAAAGTAATGTCTGGATTAAAGAATTATTTAACAAATAAACTCAATAACTAACCTGAGGTTTGTTAGGAATGACATTGGATAAGGTATTCTCCTTCCTCATTTCTCGTTCCTCCTTCCTCGAAAAAGAATTAAAGTGCTATGAATGAAATTCAAAATCTGAAGCCAGAATGCATCTGGCGCAATTTCTACAAACTGACACAAGTTCCCCGTCCTAGCGGACATCTGGAAAAGATTCAGGCGTTCCTACTCAACTTCGGTAAAGAGTGCGGTGTGTATGCCGTCAAGGATCCTGCTGGCAACATCCACTTCCGTAAGCCCGCCACCCCCGGCTACGAGAACAAGAAAGGCGTGATTCTGCAGGCTCATATGGATATGGTTCCTCAGAAGACTCCAGAGTCAACACATAACTTCGAGACTGACCCTATACAGCCTTGGATTGATGGCGAGTGGGTAAAGGCAACGGGCACCACACTAGGTGCCGATAATGGCCTGGGCGTTGCTGCCATCATGGCCATCATGGAAGACAATACCCTGAAGCATGGTCCTATCGATGCACTCATCACTGCCGATGAAGAGACAGGTATGTATGGTGCTAACGACCTGCCTGAGGGCGAGTTGCAGGGCGACATTCTGCTCAACCTCGACTCAGAACATTGGGGCAAGTTCGTCATTGGAAGTGCAGGTGGTATTGACGTTACCGCTACTCTTGATTATAAAGAAGTAGATACAGACCCAGAGGATGCTGCCGTACGTCTAACGGTGAAGAACCTGCGCGGTGGACACTCTGGACTGGAGATTCACGAGGGCCGCGGTAATGCAAACAAGCTGATGGTGCAGATGGTACGCGAAGCTATCGAGGAACTGGATGCCCGTCTGGCTGCTTGGCACGGTGGAAACATGCGTAACGCTATCCCATTCAAAGCTGAGACCATCCTCACCTTGCCAAAGGAGAATATCGAGGCATTAAAAGAATTAGCAGAGGACTGGAAAGAGACGTTCAATGATGAGTTCAAACTCATTGAACCTCAGGGAATCGAGGTTATCGTAGAAGAGGTGGAGACACCTAAGACGGAGATTCCTGTAGAGATTCAAGACAATATCGTGGATGCCATCTATGCTTGTCACGACGGCGTCATCCGTTATATCCCCGCCTACCCCAATGTGGTTGAGACATCTTCAAACCTCGCCATCATCGACATCGAGGGCGGTAAGTGCGGCATCAAGATACTGGCACGCTCTAGTCGCGAGGATATGAAGGACTATATTGTGAAGACCCTCGAGAGCTGCTTCTCTATGGCTGGCATGAAAGTAGAGACTGCAGGTTCATATGGTGGCTGGGATCCCAACCCCGATTCAGAGATTCTGCACTTACTGCTGAAGGAATATAAGGAACTCTTTGGCGAGGACGGTATCATTCAGGTAGACCACGCAGGATTGGAATGTTCCGTTATCTTAGGCAAGTATCCTTGGCTCGATGTGGTTAGTCTCGGTCCTACGATGAAGTCACCCCACACCACTACCGAGCGTGCCCTCATCGCCACAGTAGAACCATTCTGGACACTGCTGAAGAAGACGCTGGAAGATGTGCCTGAGAAAAAGTAAAAAGGTAAAAGGGTAAAAAAGAAAATTTGGTAAAAAGGTAAAAAATGAGGCTTCTGGCTTTACTTTTTTACCTTTTTACTTTTTTACCTTTAATATTTTTATTATCTTTGCACCCGAATTAAACCAAAATCAACTAGAATTATGGACGATTACCCGGCGAATAGTAACAAACGTTAGGCCTGGGGATAGCGAGCAAGGCAGCTAATCCCTTTGCCGCTAAATTTTCAATTGTCAATTATCAATTGTCAATTATTAAAACGGATTAGCACAATGAAGACCTACTGGAACACCCAAGGTGGACTGAACCAACTACAAGAGTGGCAGCCCAATTGCTGGATACAAGTGACGTGTCCAACCGAAGACGACCAGCGCGAACTGGAAGAAAAGTTCGGCATACCCGATTATTTCATCAGCGACATCAGTGATACTGATGAGCGTGCCCGTTATGAATACGATGATGGATGGATGCTCATCATCCTACGTATTCCCTACGTAAGGGAAGTACGCTCAAGGACACCATATACAACGGTGCCACTTGGTATCATCCATAAACGCGATGTCACCATCACCGTATGTTACTACGAGACAAACATGATGATTGACTTCGTGAGCTATCAACAGAAGCGCGGCGTAGGATTCACCGACTATGTGGACATGATCTTCCGTCTGTTCTACAGTAGCGCTGTATGGTATCTAAAACGTTTGAAGCAGATCAACTCACTCATAGATAAAGCCAAGCGCAATCTGGATCAGAACGTGAACAACGAGAGTCTGATAGGCCTGAGCCGTCTGCAAGACTCGCTGACCTACTTCCAGACATCCATTCGTGGCAATGAGACATTGTTGTCGAAACTGAAGTTTAAGTTACAGATTGACGAACTGGATGCCGACCTCATTGAGGACGTTGGTATTGAGATGACACAGGCCCGCGAGACCACTAACATCTATGCCAACATTCTAGAGTCGACGATGGACACCTACCAGAGCATTATCAACAACAACATGAACACCGTGATTCGTACGCTGACATCGGTAACCATTATCATGATGTTCCCCACGCTCATCGCCTCTTTGTTTGGCATGAACCTGATCAATGGTATGGAGAACAACTCGTTTGGCTTCATCATCGCACTCATCATTTCCGTTGGAGTTTCAGGGGTTGCTTGGTGGCTGTTCCGCTACAAAAAACTGATTTAAGCCCTGAAAACGAAAAAAAAAGTCAAATAATTAGGCCAATTAAATTATTTTAAGTAATTTTGAGGCCTAATTTTGTATGTACGAACCGAATCAGTAACTAAAAAGTTAAATGATGGACTCTCAAGAAAACATCCTCGAACAGGGGAATCAAGAAGTGAAGGTCGAAGAGACCGCAGTAGAAACAACCGAAAATAATGCCGCACCCGCAGAAGAGCGCAAGGTTTACACCAGCAAGAAAGAAGTGCTCGAACGCGTTAAGGAGATTGCGCATGGCGAAGAAGCGCCGCAGAAAGAAGAAGTAGAATATCTGAAAACAGCATTCTACAAACTGCATATCGCTGAGCGTGAGGCAAAGTTGAAGGAGTATATTGACGGTGGAGGCGATCCTGAAACCTATCAAATCACCCCCGACGAAGACGAAGAAGTTTTTAAAGCTGAGATGGGCGTTATTAAAGAACGCCGTCAGCAATTGTTCCGCGAACAGGAAGCAGAGAAAGAAGAGAACCTGAAAAAGAAACAGGCTATCATCGAGAAGATTAAGGCTATGGTGACCTCACCAGAGGAAGCCAGCAAGACCTATCAGGAATTCAAGGCTCTGCAACAGGAATGGCGCGACATCAAGGCTGTACCCGCTGAGAGTGCCAATGAGTTATGGCGTAACTATCAGTTATATGTGGAGCAGTTCTACGACCTGCTGAAACTGAACAGCGAGGCTCGCGAACTGGACTTCAAGAAGAACCTAGAGGCTAAGACACGCTTATGTGAAGCTGCAGAGAAGTTGGCTGAGGAAGAAGACGTCATCAGCGCCTTCCACCAGTTGCAGCAACTGCATCAGGAATACCGCGAGGTAGGACCTGTGAGCAAAGAGCTTCGCGAAGAAATATGGCAACGCTTCAAGGCTGCAAGCACCGTTATCAACAAGCGTCACCAGCAGCACTTTGAGGATTTACGCACCCGCGAAGAGGAGAATCTGACCAAGAAGACAGATCTCTGCGAAAAAGTAGAAGCTATCTGTGCGGAAGAGAACAAGGGTAGCGGCGATTGGGAGCGTCATACGCAAGAGATTATCGCTATTCAAGCAGAATGGAAGACCATAGGTTTTGCTCCACAGAAGATGAACGTAAAAATCTTTGAGCGTTTCCGTGCTGCCTGCGATACATTCTTTGCCAATAAAGCAGAATATTTCAAGACTTTGAAAGACAGCTTCAAGGAGAATGCCGACAAGAAACGTGCCCTTATTGAGAAAGCAAAAGCACTGCAAGACAGCACCGATTGGCGTTCTACCAGCGACAAGCTCATTGCTCTGCAAAAGGAATGGAAGACAATTGGTATGGTACCTAAGAAACTGGGTGACCAGCTGTGGGAGGAGTTCCTCAGTGCCTGTAACAAGTTCTTTGAGGCTCGCAATGCCGCAGGAGCTGGTCAGCGCAACGAAGAGCATGAGAATCTAGAGAAGAAACGTGACGTGATTGAGCGACTGAAGGCCACTGCAGAAGAAGCAGGAGAAGGACTTCAAGAGAAAGTTCAGAAACTCGTTGAAGAATATAACGCCATCGGTCACGTACCATTCAAGGAGAAGGATAAGATTTACGAAGAGTATCATGCCGTGCTTGATAAGCTCTATAAAGAGCTGAATGTCAGCGTAGCCAAGAAGCGCCTCAACAAATTCAAAGACAACCTGAAGCAGGTAGCAGAACGTGGTGAGGGTGCGCTTGACAACGAGCGTCAGCGTCTGATGCGTCAGTATGACAATCTGAAGCAGGATATTCAGACTTACGAGAACAACCTAGGCTTCCTAACTGCTAGCAGCAAGAAAGGCAACAGTCTCATTGAGGAGATGAACCGCAAGATTCAGAAACTAAAGGATGATATGCAGTTGGTTAAAGAGAAGATCAAGGCTATTGATGCAGAGAACGCTTAATCGCATCTCTATATACAAGAAAAGGACGCACCACTTTTGATGCGTCCTTTATTTATTTACAAATACAAAAAAATGAATTATGCTGGCATTGACAGAACGAAGCGCGCCCCAGACATATAACTCTCATCGAGCGTCAGGTCACCCCCCATCATCATAGCAAACTGCTTTGAGATAAAGAGTCCCAATCCAAGACCTTCTGAGAAGCTGTTAGCCTTGATAAACTGGTTGAATATCAAGGAGCGATGAGCCGGTGGAACACCTGGGCCATTATCCTCCACGATAAATTGCACGAAATCATCACACTTCTGTACTCTCAATGTAATGACAGCTTCTGATTCCTTGCCTCCTACAACACCATATTTCACGGCATTATAAAGCAACTCATTGAGTGCCTTCAGAAAATAGTCCTTATGGATATTGATATACATATCATCTGGCACACTGGTTTCCACACGTAGAGGTACGCCCTTAGATTGACACTCGTTGTATATATTCACAGCCTCATAGGCCACGCCATTGCAGGAAACACGATCCTCACAATCCACCACCTTCCCCACATCAAGTACAGATGCCGCTGTCAGCATGTGGACCATACGCATAATCGTCGTAGAATTATGAACCATTGTTTCTGTGATGGTAGCCATCTCCTCACGAGAAACGCTCTCGTAATCATCACGCAACACCTGTACAAATCCCATGATGATATTTAACGGTGTACGTATCTGATGGAGAATATTCTGTAGGAAGAATATCTGACGCTGTGCAGCCTCTTCTGCCTGTTGATTAGCATTTGCCAATTCGACATTACGCTGTTCTGTCTCTTTATTGACTTGCTCTAGGTTGCTAATGTAATTAGATAATGACTGCTGCATGGCAGCAAAATTATTCTGCAAGCGTCCTACAGCATCCACACGCGTACTTGTTGGCATAGACACATCAAAATTTCCATCGGCAATATGACGAGTCTGTGAGGCCAGACGATTTAGCGGATTGATAAAGAAATTAACGATTCCGCGCAGAAAAAACATCAGGAGCAACAATCCGATGGAGAGTAGCGGCACCAAGATATACAACAAATTATTGTAACTATGGAAGATATCACTCTCCTTACAAATCAAAGCAATACTACAGGAAGTCTTCTCCAAAGGCTTATAGAATACCAGACAATCTTCACCATCAACAACGACATTCATATAGCCATTTTTTCCTGCTATCATCTCATGGCCTAATGCGATGACATCAGCCTGCGTCAACGGGTCCAAATCATCAAAGATTGTTTCTTGACCCATTGTTACAGTATCCGTATGAAGGAGATAACGCCCTTCTGTGTTGAGCACAATGCAATTCAAGTGTTCATCTGGCATCAATCCCCCATTTACACGCATTGAAGTGTTGTCAAGTACGTAATAGGCATGTTCTATAGCTTCCTGACGTACCATCTCCCTTGACCACTTGAACAGGAATCCTAAGGACACGACAAACACAACAATGACAAAGGGCACGATTCCAATACCCAGTTTTACAGCTAACGAATTGTATACTTTACGTAAAGGCATTGTTTCAGTCTTCTGATTGTTTGTTCAATGATACTTCTATTGTCTTGTCAAGCAACTGAGTCACAGTCTTAGTATACTCAGACATCTCACTCACCATACTCACAACTTCTTCGTGCTTCAGATGGGCATGCTCTCTGTATATCGTATTCACCAACGTATTGATTTCCACTACAGGACGCTCCATCTGGTCTGTCATATTATGCACAAAAACAGACTTCAAGCGGTCGGCCTCGCGTACTTTTTCACGAGCCACACGCAAAGCTTCATTCTGTTCGCTCAACAAAGTACGGCGCTGTTCTATTGCCAACAAGTATCTAGCCAATGAGCGCTGCATAGCCCGAAAGCTTTTCTGTAATGCACCTATCTCATCCTTACGATAGCTGTCAGCTATCGGTTTGTCAAAATGGCCTATTGTCAGACGTTGGGCAGAAATATCCAACAACCGAAGCGGACGCAGTTGAATATGTATGACATGACAACAATATATCAGCAACACCAATAGTCCTGCAATCATGACAACAATCATACGTTTTTGCAAACGATGATAAGTAGCAAAAACATCATCCTTTGGACTAACGATATCAGCTGTCCACCCTGTATTTCTATAGGGTTTATAGAAAACATAGCAATCGGTTCCATAGAAGCTCACCGTCATATATCCAGTCTTACCACTTAACATTTCATCAGCCAAATGCTGCAAATCCTCGTCTGGATTTTCCTCCAATTGCTCATAGACGGTTTTTGCCTGTAGGAAAGATGTGTCAGGATGAACGATATAAGCACCATCCTGATTGATTAACGAGCAATAGGTTTGAGGAGACGGACGAGCCTCTTCAATCGTCTTCGACAGCCATTCCAAAGAAATGGCCGTTGTGAACACGCCTACAATTTTCTCATCTTTCTTGATGGGAATACTATACCCCATAATAGGATATCCGCCTCTCAAATTCTCAATCGTAGGATTACTCCATTTTGCCTCTCCTGTATTGAATGACCACAGATACCATTCCTGCTCTGTATAGGGACGGTTGCCAAAATGATCTGACACAGAGATGGAATCACTGCCCCGATAAGAACAGAACAAAGTCTGACAGTCTTTGTCTGCACAATATGATGGATCTAAGGCAATAGCGCACCCCACGACAGTAGGATTAGCAGCCAACATCTTATGGGTGATTTGCTGTATAGCAACAGGATCATCAAGATTCTGTTCTACATTTGTATACATATTGGTAGAAATTACTTCTACCTCACGCAGTCGATTATCTATTCGCTGAATCATGCCGTCCAAGGCTGCTGATGATTTTTCCAATGCCTCTATTTTCACTGCCGTTCTGGCGTAATAAAACATTACAAATAGAGCTGCAATGAAAAATATGGCAACAAAACCAACGACACAAAGACTGAGCCTTGCTGACAGTGATTGACGGATGGTTAAGATTAGGTGCTTCATATTCTGTGTGCAAAATTAAACATTTATTTGCATAAAGCGTTCATTTCACACACAATCTTTTCTTAAAAGAGGTTATTGAAAACTGTTTTATCGATATATTTACAGATGATTTCCTTAAAATAACACAAAAAGGAAGAAAGACTTATATCTTCCTTCCCTTTTGCAAAATTTACAAGTTGTTATCTTACAATAACTTTCCTTCCGTTTCTAATATACAAACCCTTCATGGGATGCGTTATTTCCTGACCGCTCAGATTATACAAGCGATTATCATGACGAGAATCCGTCTTAGTCATTTCAATCGTTGTAACATCCTTCTTAGGTAGCAAGTAAATGCCTTTCACCGTGAGTTGACCACCGGAGTTCACCTTAATCGTATTCAGGTGAACAAAATTATCCACTCGCTGTTTCCCCTGCGAATCAGCCATTCCACAAACGTCATCCAAAGGAATGGAAAGCACGCCATACTCCGCATCCCAATAGGGGCTCTGCTCATTAATATCGGTCACTAATTGGATATAAGGGCCATGATCTACAAGGCGATTGACGATCATTCGGAATCCACTACCAGAACCACGAACTATCAGACGGTCATACTGACTAAGGTCGGCAAACTGATTATAGGTCACAGAATTGGAGCCAACAACAACATTACCACCACTTAACGCCTGATTCAAATTCCAATCAACATTCCATTCATTCGTAGGTTTTGCATCAGCACCTGTACCATCCCATACATAGAACATATTCGGTGTCAAAGGCTCCCACTCTTCCGGAGCCTCGAAATCATCTACGTTCACATAGTTCAAGATATCATTTAGCACCTTTGCACTGCGACTTGGGAAATACTCAGACAATAAGCGGTTACGCTCCGGGAGATAGAAGTCATCAACCGTATAGAGTTGTCCCCCACTCTGCCAACGATGCACATCACGACGATAGTCGCCCCATCGAGCTGCCTCGTCATAGAGTGCCTTATCGATAGTGTGATAGAGACTATCCCACACCTGAACCACTGACTCTTCGCCTAACAATCCGTCATCGGCAAACACCTCTTTCGCTCGCTTCACATAACGACGGGCAAACTTGTCATTACGAAGAAGATTTTGGAAGATACCTGTTGGGAACTGTGTACCATTATTCTTACCAAGTACATTTTCCCACTGACTGCCCAAAATCAACTCAGAGTCCCAACAAAGGAAACGGAAGCCTTCACTTACCGTGCTATCGTTATTATGACGACGAACGGCATACCAATTATGATGATCCCAGTCCGTATTACCTGCATACTGGTTTATCAACATATAATCAATGAAGCTATTGATATCAAGCAAAGTATCCAGTTTCTCGTAATACTTATCATCAGAAGCCTTTGATGCTGTCGAGGTCATCAACTCCCAAGCTGTCAGATCACCCTCGCTGGCCTCTATATGATTACCTCCATCCTCTTCTATCTTGATAACATCAATATCGCTTTTCTTACCACCTAGATGATCCTTACCAAACTGATCGTCCACACGTTCGGCTATATTATAAAGTCCCCAATACATACCATTCAGGAACAAGTGTACATAGAGCGCATTTACACTGGTATGCCCCATCTTGCGTTGCATACGACGAGCCCATACGTCTCGTGTATATTGCGCCTTCTGACGATTATCCTCTGACCAATGTTGCCAAGCATTACCGAAATGACAACGCAATACCAACTGGTTAAACTGACTTGGCTCATCCTCACCATAAATGGGATACTTCATGGTTTTCTTACCATATTCCTTTTTGAATACCAAGCGGAACGAATGTTTGGGATTTTTCTCTGCCAAACGACCATGACCACCATGCAACCGAATACCACAATCACCAGTATAATCATGTCCCTGAGGGCCTCCAATCAATTCTACACTGGCCTGACGAGTCCATCCGTGACCAGTCGCATCACCTACAGGAGGTCCTGTAAAGATATAAATACCACCTTTTACAGAGTCGTTCTCATGACTAAAAAAGTTATCTTTGTCAGATACGATGCTCAAAATGGGCAGTTGTTTCAGACCTTCAATAATCTTCGGACGCAAATTACTGTCACCTGTCATCTCAGGATCCATCTCGTAGTCAGCCTTTGCAGTACCACTTATCTGCGTATATTGCCCCCATGTATCAGGATAGCCAGTAGGATTATTTGGCTGGTTGAGCACAGAGTTGACAAAGATATAAGACGCAGTAGCGACAGACGAGATAGAATCACCTTTCACCTCCACAGCCCTAAGAAGAGTTGTTTTCTTCATGGTTAGCGGTGCTGTATATTTGGTACTTTTCTGCGTCGGTTCACTACCATCAGTTGTATAACGAATCACTGCATCAGCATCATTACCTGTAATAGTCACCGTCAGGCTATTCACATCATAGAGTCCATGCGGCTGACTGAACTTCGGTTGTGCTACAGCACTTGCAACGATGAGGCTGGCTAAAAGAATATGATATACTCGTTTCATTATTTCATGAAGTATTTTTGTCCGTTCTTGATATACAGGCCTTTGCGGATGATATGATCAATCTGGCGGCCTTGCAGATCATAGACGATGTTTTTCTCTTGTGGATGATTTGCAAAAGTACAAATACCAGTAGATATTTCTATTGGCAGGATATTGTCTGACAGGGTTAAAGGCACATAGTTCACCTCTCCAGAACCCACAAATACCACTTCACCATGAGCTTCAACAACTACTGGTTTGTTAGCAGGCACCTTTGTAACAGCAACAGGCTGCAAGTCTTCTGTCAGTCCAAAGAGTTTGACACCTTCAGGCACCGCAGCCTGGAAGGGCAGTTGTACAATATGTTGTCCATCAACCATACAGGTATAGGAAGCTGTCGTTGCTGTGAATGACTTCGCAGGACGGAAAGCGCCCCATGCTTCATTGAGCACCAGCGAAGCACAAACACTATCCTTCACAACGTTATGACCAGTCAGCTGACTTTCAGAGGAAACGTAGATTACACGATTACTAGCATCCGCCCAGGGGAGTGTGGCTGGCAAATCGGTTACCGCCGTCATATCAATACTAGTACATGCAGGGTCAGAACTAAACTCCAGCAC
>CAZIKA010000040.1:17348-18715 GCA_964539705.1 uncultured Prevotella sp.
TAGCCATAGTTCAGATTTTTGCGCGTAGAGATAAGCGAATTACTGCTATCAAACTTCTTACCTGTTTTATTCGACAACTTATAAGCCGTACCAAAGTTTGTCTTCGTTGTTGTCAACTCGTCCAGTAGTTTACGATCAAAATAGGTGACACTACCCTTCATATTGGACACTTGGCGGTCACGCGACTTGACAAACTGTACTGTCACCACGCTCTGAGCAGCAATTGTCACGACAGGACGACATGTCTCTATTTCTTGTTTCAATGCTGTTTGCTTGAAATTCTGGCTCTTGCCTGTAGTACGCAACTCACCATTCATAGTATAGAAGGGTAAATCAAAGGTCATCTCTACTGAGTTATCTGTAGGATTAGCCATCACAGCAACGATGGTATCACCCGTTTGGGACAGATAGGCAGAGCCTTCCATACCACATAAATCTGCATCTATACGCGTCATACCGGTAGCAAACTTAGCGAAATGAGCCATGATATAACCACGCTTAGTAATAGAACCGCTGCTACCTGCACCATTCGTGCCGTCGCCAAGCAGACCATAATAACGTTTTGCCGCATAGTGTATCCATGCATTGAAATCACCAAGCATGCAAGTATTGATAGCACGGAAGAAATTAAAAAAATCTTTCGTAAAATCGAAATTGCGTGTAGTATTCTCTATCTCATTCCAGTTAATCAGATATTCCGTCATCCATATCTCCTTGCCTTTCTTACCTAAATTCCTATAAGCTGACTGGATTCCACCATACTGGTGTCCCCCATAGATATCAAAGCAATCGATTACATCAGTCTTATTCAAGGCATTGGCATAAGCATCACTTACTGCCAATGTCTCGGGAGCCATAATCTTACAACTGATAGTGCGACCATAGATCTTCACGAACTCAGCTATATCACTAGCACTCCACAGGCAGCCAGCGTATGAGGCCTGCCAGTCGGGTTCGTTCTGAATTGAAATAGCATCCAGTTCCACACCATTCTTTCTCATATACTGCACATAATCCTCCAGATACTGCGCATAATCGGACCAATTTTCTTTCTTCAAATAACCTAGTGTACCATCACTATTCTTGGCATTCGATGTACCATTTGTTTTCCACTCAGCAGGTTGTCCCCACGGTGATGCAAAAACAATAAGTCCTTTTTTCTTTGCATCCTTGGCTGTCTGAAGCGATTGTCCCCATGCACTCTTGCCAATAGGGATGTAGAGACGCATAATGTTACAACCTAATGTACTCGATGTACCCCACACCTTGCTGATTTCCGTAGATGACATGTGGTTATAGGTAAACTGAGGTGAGCACACAAATGCGCCAAAACCTGTGATTTGCTGATGCTTCACCGAAGTGTCAAA
>CAZIKA010000041.1:0-18405 GCA_964539705.1 uncultured Prevotella sp.
TCGGGGTTAGTGGTGTAGGGGGCACGGTACTTGATAGCCTGAGCATTGGCCATATCGCCATCTGTGCTTTGACCTGTTGAGGCACCTGTGAAAATTCCTACCTTGAAATCGCGGCCAGCTTCGTGCTCAGCTACGGCAATCTTTGCCAGTTCCTTTGTTGTTGCTTTAGCCACACCTGCAGGTGTGAAACCACTCATGGCAATGTTCTCGCCATTCTTGATAAGTGCTGCAGCCTCTGCAGCCGTCAAACGTGTGTAAGCCATTTTCCTTCTTGTGTTATTACTTGAATTTGGCCGCAAAGGTACTAAAAAAAACGAAAAGATTAGTCATTTTCTCATTATTTTATGTTCGTATGCCGTTTTTTACGTTGATTTTTGTACCTTTGCAGCGCAAAGAACATTCATGAACCAGATTTCTCTCAGAATTTATGCTTTCGTCTGCTTGCTATTGATGCAATTGCAAGCATGGGCACAGGATGACTATCATAATGACGATTCTCCCATCGGAGGTCGCAGAATGAAAGGTGAGGGTTTGGAGGATATCTTTCAGGATATGGATCAGGTTCCACAGTTCCACATCCGATTCTCAGACATCCTGTGGACTATCATCATCATTGCATCATGCTATGTATTTGGGAGAATCTGGAAAGGGTGTACCTATATGATTATCGTCATGGTAGCCCTGTATATTTTGGTATTCCGTATGCATCTTTTGTAAAAATGAACAGAATTTCTGTATTGTTTGCCATGCTGGTGAGCACCGTCAGCATCATGGCTCAGGGTAATGTCAAGGGTAAGATTCTGGATAAGCAAAGCGATGAGGCCCTACAGTTTGTGACCATTCGTGTGACTGATGCTAATGGAAAATTGGCGGGCGGCGGTATGACGGATGTGAAAGGATTGTTTCACGTACAGAGCCTGAAAGACGGGGCCTATACCTTGGAGGTATCCATGATGGGGTATAAGACGGCAACACGTCGGTTTCAGATATCACCAGACAAGCGTACCGTTCATTACGGCGCCATCTATCTTTCCGAAGACCAGAAAATGCTAAAGGAGGTGCAGGTAACGGGTCAGCGTTCACAGATGAAACTTGAGGTAGACCGCAAGACCTTTACCGTAGACGAGGTGCTGGCAGCTGCTGGCGGCTCTGTAAGCGACCTGCTGGAAAGCATCCCTTCTGTCGAGGTGACCACAGACGGCGAGATATCCCTTCGTGGCAATTCCAGCGTGGAGGTGTGGATCAATGGCAAGAGCAGCGGACTGACCAGCGACAACCGTGCAGAGATTCTGCAACAAATACCTGCCGAGAGCATCGAGCGCATCGAGGTCATCGATAACCCCAGTGCAAAGTACTCGCCAGAGGGTACAGCCGGTATCATCAACATTATCCTGAAGCGCGACCGCCGTGCTGGCTACTACGGCTCACTGCAGTCGGGCGTGAACAACCAGAAGGGCTGGAACGTAGGCGGAAACATCAATTATTCTTCGAAATGGGTGGATGCCTACGCCAACATGGGATATCGTAAGCGCAAGGGTAATGGAAGTAATATGAGCGACCAGCGTTACCGTGCGGCAGAAGGGGCGCCTTTCAGCAGCTACCAGTACAGCGAAGGTGAGAATAATAATGATGGTGGCGGACTCTTTGCCCGTGCAGGTCTGACCTTCCACCTCTCTGACAACGATGACCTCACACTGGCAGGTATGACCATGCAGGGCAATCGTTCTAACGATAACCTGACCACTTACGAGTATGGTACGTTTGATGTCGCGGGTGCCAAGACTGCCGACCGTCAATTGCGTCGCCAGACTTGGGGTGATGGTAAGAACCACATGTATAATGCCGAACTGTCGTTTGCGCATAAGTTCAACGAGAGCGGCACGCATAAACTCGACGCTACGGTGGAGTTTAGTAAATGGAACAGTGACGGCTCGAATGAGTATCTCAACGATACCACAAAGCTCACCTCTTTCTCCTCACCTCTCACCTCTTATAGCTACCAATATCGTCCCATGGATATGAATAACCGCCATTGGGAGACCCGTCTGGACTATGAGAACCAGATTAATGAGAACTTTAAGGTGGAGGCAGGCTATGAGGGACGTTTCGCTCATGAGAATACACCGCAGCAGAGCTTTGAATATGCTGCAGCAGGGCAGGCTGAGCGCCTGTCTACATCTGATAGTCGTCTGCAAGAGGATCCCTTCTTCTATAATCGATTCATTTACGACAGCGATATCCACGCCCTTTATGCTACGGCAAATATGAAGTGCGGCAAACTTGGCGTGATGGCCGGGCTGCGTGGAGAATACTGGAAGGTAGATACGAAGAGCATTGACTACTATCAGACGGAGACACCCTTCAAGAAAGACTATTTCCAGCTGTTCCCCTCGCTCTTCCTAAACTACGAACTGACACCTACCTCTCAGATTCAACTCAACGTAACGCGCCGTCTGCGTCGTCCTTGGGGCGGACAGCTCAACTCGTTCAAGAACACACGCGATGCCTCAATGATAGAGTTTGGTAATCCTGAACTGACGCCGGAATACACCAACGCCTTCTCGCTGAACTATCTGAAGACATGGGCTGCCCATACGCTTTCTATTGGTACCTACTACCGTCCTACTACCGACGTGATGCAGCGTATCCGCTATCAGGGGTTTTATGAAGGGCAGAACGTGATGTATATGACCAACCTTAACGTGGCAAAGAGTCAGAGTGCTGGTGGAGAACTGATACTGAAGGATAAGTTCTTTCGTATCCTCGACCTCACCACCACTATCAATGCCTATTATTATAAACTCGACGGTTTCTCTACCATCGTTGAGAACCAGCAGGTAAGTGGCGAAGGCAACGAGAACTTCGCATGGGATGCCCGTGTGCTGGCCAGTGTCATCCTACCTTATAATATATCTGTTCAGGCCACTGGCAACTATCGTTCACGTTCGGTCATCACTCAAGGTTATCGCAAGGCCAACGGCTCACTTGATCTGGGTGTGAGAAAGACGTTCCTGAATAAGACCTTTGCTTTGGCACTCAACTGGCGCGACGTATTCAACAGTCGTCAGTTTGAGAACTATACCGAGGGTCCTACCTTCTGGCGTCATCAGAAAAACCATCGCGACCCACGCATCAACCTGCAGCTGACGTGGAACTTCGGTAATATGACGCAAAAGAAACGCCCCGAGCGTGAAGACTCTCAGGGCGGTAATGAGGAAGAGAATAACTTTGGCGGCTACGAACAGTAGTAGCTTTTTTATTTCTGATTCGGGAAAATGACTTGATAGTTGCCACTCAGGTGCATGAAGGCGAAGAGACGCAACAGTCCATCGTAGTAGGCATCGAAATAGCCATCCTCAAAAGGCTCGTGCTTGGCATTCCAAAGGGCCTCAATGAATTCGTTTTTCTTCTCATGCTGACAGAGCACAGAGGCTGCAGCCGAGGTAGCTACCAGTCCGATGCTATGGCGCAGTTTGCGGAAACCGCCTGCGCCAAGAATCTCGTTACCTTCAGGCAGACTACCATCTACGCGATACTGATCCACGAAGGTGTCTATGCCCTGACTATACAGGAAGTTCTGAATCTTCTCGCCGTACTGCCGTTGCCACTCACGGTCTGTGCAACTCCATTCATAGTCGAGTGCGATGTTCATAGGTACGCGCCAAGAGTCATAGCGGAAGTTGTTTCCGCCATTACGCCGGGGAGCACCCTGTGGCTGTGGGCGACCAGGGAAACTGGGCATCTGCATTAATGAACCATCATACTGACACATATCAGGGTTCAGACCCGTAGTGTCATTGATGCACTTATGCAGGAACTCACGACTCTTCTGCGCACACTCGTTCCAGAGCTCTGAGCGTCCGTCGTCAGCCCATTTTGCCCATACCTCGTAGAAGGCGGGGATATGGTAGCTGGGGTCAGTCATACGCTGGCCGAAACCATCGGGTGTAAAGGTGATGAGCTTCGTCTCTGGGTCAATGAGGAACATCTTCTGCGGACCCTGTTGTTGCAGAGGAGCGAAGCCACCGAATCCAGGACGCTGCTCTGGGGTGTATTCGCGAGGCTGAATGCAGTTCAGAATATGCTGTGCTTCGGCTTTATAGTCGATGCCGGTATCGTTGCCCCAACGGTTTGAGGCGAAGATAAGCGAAGTGATGTAATAGAGTTCACCATCGCTGGCAGCCCCCTCGGCATTATGGGTGCCATCGGTCTTACAACTCCAGGCGAAGTAGCCCTCGCGAGGTCCACTCTGATGCTGCATGTATTTCTTGCTCCAGCGCCACAGACGGTCGAAGATGTCTTTTTTGTTCATCTGCACGGCAATCATCATACCGTATGACATACCCTCGGTGCGAGCATCATGATTCTTGATGTCCGAGATATAACCCATCGAGTCGCCAACCTCGAAATACACCTTGTTCGGTCCGTAGAAGACATCATTGAATACCTCCTGCAGTTTGTTATCCACCTCTTCACGGGTGTGCCCCACCTCTGCAAACAGGTTGCGATATTGCTTGGTCTCAAAGCCGCCACGTGTCCAGGGCTTGCCGTCGAGCAGGTATTTGTCGATATAGGCCTGCACAATGGGGTACTGCACCTGTGGTAACTGACAGTGTCCGTGTCCACCGATGATGTCCCAGCCCATACGGTCGCCAATGCCGAATTTCTCCCATACCTGATGAGCAGCTGGTGCAGAGACGCTCATAGAAGCATCTGCCAACCATTCGTAATCGGGGTTGCCTAGCAATAGCAGGGCGCGTGGAAACACCATAGCACAGAGCTCATGCTGGTCGTAGGGCAGACGATAAACGCTGTCGCCCTTGAAGTTTTCCTTTTGGCTCTCCAAGAACCAGTGATAGTCGGTCTTGTCGATGTCCTCCAGATTCTTGCCAGCCAACGTCAATTCGTGCGACTTACGCCAGGCGGCAGCACCTCCGCCACCAGGCTCTTGGGCGATAGTCAGGGCGATGCGCTCATCGAAGGCACCGCAGTATAGAGCCATCTTACCTGCGTATGAACAGCCAGTAACACCAATGCGGCGGGTGTCAATTTTGGTTACCTCAGGCCCCAACTGTTGCAGTCCGTCAATGAGTCGGCTCATGCCCCATGCCCATTCGCTATAGGCACCGTTATCCTTCAACTTGGGGTAGAGTCGGTCAAAGTTGTGCTCGCCTCTGTCGTGGTGTTTACCAAACTGCTTGTAGTCATTTACCTGTGCTGAGGTAAATGTGGTGGTGGCAATAGGTCTGTCCTCGAACAACTGACGGGGTAGGGCAATCATATCGGTGCCAATCATCAGGGCATAGGGAGGTTGGCCCGTCTTCGGATAACGTATCTGTGACTTGAGTGTCAGTGTCTCCTTGCCTACGGTAACATCTACTATCAGCGTATCTCCCACCATCCTTGCCTTTATTTGGCTGGCTTTCACAGAAGGTTTCTCGCCGATGCCGTAATGCTGAATCATCGAGCCAATCTCGTTTCTGCGACGCTCCCAATCGACAAAGCTGTTTACACCCTCCAATGGGTTGGGCAATTCACGGATAATGGGTAGCTTATCGGGTGCCGTAAACTTCTTCAGGGCGTAACGGCTACCAGTATTCTCTTGGTTATAAACAGCAGGCTGACTCATGACTGTCGTAGAAAGACAAGTCATGAGTGAGCCCGCAAAGAGTGATTTCAATAATAGTTTCATGTCTTTATTCGTATTTAGAATTGTGGGCCTCCTCCGAAGCCACCGCCAAAGCCACCAGGTCTACCGCCTCCGAAGCCGCCAGGTCTGCCGCCTCCAAAGCCAGGGAATTGTGGAGTCTGTTCCTTACCGATGTCCAACAGAAGCTTTGCAAGTGCACGGCGACGCTGTGACCATGTAGGATAATCGTCGGCACGCAGGGTACGTACCTTGAAACCAGGCATCTGTTGACCTCCCTGCATGAATTCCAAGGAACTAGTAGTAATGATGCAGGGCTTTGTCTTCTTGTCGGCAATGAGTCTGTCAGCAATAGCATCAGCACCACCAATCTTAAACCAACTCTCCATGGTGTCGTCCTTGCCAGGAATTAACTGAATGAATGTAGGAATAGTCATCGTACGGGGCATCACAGAGGTATACCAAGCTTCCATGTGGTCTAAGTCATACGATACCTTTCCGTGCTCAATCTCGCCCTGTGAGGCAAAGTTGAATGGAGAATGGGGATTGTCGGCAATACTATACTTAAAGCCTTTATCAGGCGAGAGGTACATATTGCTGGGGTCGCATACGGGTGTACCGTCAACTAAGAAACAATATTTGAATGTTTCGAAAACATAATCCTTGAGTGTGGTGCTCCATACGCCATCGGAGTCGCGCTCCATTGTGATACATTCTGGCAGCATCTCGCAGAACAGCTCCACCTTCTTAGCCTCTGTAGCCTTGAAACGGAAGATTATACCCTCCGGAGTATATTCTGGTGAGATGATTGGACGGGGGAACAGACGAGCCATAACACTAGGTGTAAACTGTTGCTCTTTGCCTGTGGCAGCAGGTGTGGGTTTGGCTTCCTTCATTGCTGCTTCTGCTTCCTTTTTGTTGAATAGCAGAGGCAGGGTCTTTGTCAGGAAATACTTGGCGTTCATCCAAGTATGACCGTATTTGTCGGTGGTGAACTCCTTCACAGCGTGGATGCCTTTGTCGTCGAGGAACTGCATATAGTCGCGGGCATTGCCATAGAGGAAATCGTCGGTGCCTACACCGAGCCAGAAAAGGTGTATCTTCTTGTTGGTGTCGCCAGCCTTATCATAGACATTGGGGATGTCAGTCGATGTGAATGAACTATAAGAACACAGGTATGAGAACTTGTCCAGATTGGTCAGACCGTTAAACAGCGCCTGATTACCACCACGTGAGAAACCACCGATGGCACGGTTGTCTCTGTCGGCCTTAGTACGATAGTTATTCTCGATATATGGCATCAGGTCGTTAATCAGATCTTTGCTGAACACGTCACCGCCAAAACGAGTCTGTGGTGCACCTTGAGCTGGTGGTGTTACCAACAGTTTCGATGGGTTGCCATAGGGCATCACGACAATCATTTCCTTTGCCTTACCTTCTGCCAACAGGTTGTCAAGGATATAGTTCACACGTCCCACTTTATAATAAACCTCTTCAGTATCGGTGGTGCCACTAATCAGATAGAACACAGGATATTTCTTCTGCTGGTCTTCCATATAGCGTGGGGGCAGATAGACCACAGCATTATTGGTACCACCTAGACTCTTGGAGTAGTAGTGCACATATTCTACACGACCATGAGCCACATCACGGATATCATGGGGCAGACCGTCCTTTGAAGTAATCTCCAACAGACTGTTCTTAAAGCCTTCGTTGGGGAAATACTGGTCGTTCTCTGGATCCATGATGCTGACGCCATCTACGATGTAACAATAAGGATACATATCGGGCGCTGCAGGACCGAGTGTCACGGTCCATGTACCATCAGCACCTTTAGTCATTTCCTTACGGCCGGCAAACTGTACATCCACCAGCACGCTCTTTGCGGAGTCATTCTTGTATTGGAAAGTAACAGTTCCGTCGTTGTTCGTACGGGGTTGCGCCATGACCGTTGCTGTGCAGGCCAGGAGCGTAAACATAAGCATTGTCTTTTTCATATAGTTTTTAGTTTATAGGTTTTATTTCACTGTAAAATCGAACGACTGTAGGTCTTTATCGAGTGAAGAAGTACCATAGAGAATCTGATAGCGACCAGGCTTTACGGCCAATTCGTCAATCATCTCGTCATAGTATTCGAAAGCTTCGCCATCGAGGGTTATCACGGCCTTCTTTGTCTCGCCGGGTTTCAGGTTCAGTTTCTGGAAGCCTTTCAGTGCCTTGATGGGAGCGCCAGCATCACCAAGTCGCTTCACATAAACCTGTACGGTCTCAGTACCCTCACGCTTGCCGGTATTGGTGACAGGCACGGTCAGCGTGCAGAATGCTCCGGATTTTCCTGACTTTCCAGACTTTCCGGAAATTTTTCCCTTGCCTACCTCGAAGGTGGTGTAGCTCAGACCGTAGCCGAAGGCATACTGGGGCACGCCAGTGAAGTAGCGATAGGTGCGGTTCTTCATCGAGTAGTCCATGAAGTCGGGCAGGTCGGCAGTAGAGCGATAGAACGTCACGGGCAGTTTGCCACCAGGGTTATAGTCACCTAGGAGCACTTCTGCCAAAGCTTGGGCACCACCCTGACCGGGATACCAAGCCTGCAGGAGAGCATCGTATTCGCCCTCTACGCTACCAAAGGCGATTGCCGAACCAGAGCAGTTCACAAAGATGACGGGCTTACCGGTCTTATGCATGGCGCGTACCAGCATCTGCTGTACCTTAGGCAGTTCGATGTCCTGCTTGTCGCCACCTTCACCTTCCATACGGGCTGAGATACCACCAATGATGATGATGGCATCGGCCTCTTTCACCTCATTAGCCAGATCAGTAAAGTCAGCCAACTTACGTTCGCAGATGTCACCACGCAGCATAGCAAAGTTGCCGTTGCCGCGACGGTATTCTATCACCATGTCGTAGGTCTTACCCTTCTCTACGTTGAACGATTTGTAGTCGGCACCGCCACGACGACCGAAACCACCGAAACCACGACGTCCGCCAGCCTTGGCTGTCTCAATGGTGTCGCCATTGACAATCATCACGTAGCCATTATCAGTCGTCAGCGTGTATTTCATTTCGCCGGTGAACGTGGCCTTATACTGACCACTGATGCGCACGGCGAGGTTATCGTTGGTGATACCCTCGGCAAAGCCCCAGGCTCCAAAGGTAGAGAAGTTCAGTTCAGTATAGTAAGCGCTCTTCACGGGGTTCTCGAAGTTGGTGTTCCTGTCGTTCCAGAACTCAACCTTTACACCTTTGCCGTCGTTGAAGTCCTGCAAATGGTGTACGGTGGTGTATTCATCATTGAGCTCGCAAGCCTTGTTGTAGATAATCTTCGTGTTAGGCAGAGCGTTTTTGATACCCTCGAGCAGCGAGTGCTGGTGGGCCTTGGTGGGTGTGCCTCCGTAGTTTCCATTCAGCAACTCTACGTCATCGGCGTTAGGACCGAGAACTGCCAGCGTCTTGATGCTCTTTGACAAAGGCAAAACCGGTGTCGCATCCTTTTCATTATTTAATTTTTTAATTTTTAAATTTTCCAATAGTACCATTGATTCGCGTGCAGCCTGAGTGGCTAGGTCGTTGTTCTTCTCGCTACTGATGACCTCAGGACCCAGGTTAGCCCAAGGCAGCATTTCAGCAGGATCGAACATACCTAGTTCGAAACGTCCCATCAGGGTTTTACGCAGGTGACCGTCCAGATCACTCTCCTTGATGAGGCCCTTCTTCAATCCCTCGGAAAGCGACATGAAGACCTTTCCGCACTCCAAGTCGGTACCGTTCAGTACAGCATCAACAGAGGCCGAAAGGCCGTCCTTATGGGTCTCGTGCTGTCCGCGATTGAAGAAGTTATTGATAGCGTCGCAGTCAGTCAGTACGATGCCGTCATATCCCCATTTGTTGCGCAGGATGTCGATAAGCAGACGGTCGCTTGTGCAACAGGGCTTGCCTTCAAAGCGCTGATAGGCACACATCACCTCGCGTACGTTAGCTTTTTTCACCAAAGCCTTGAAGGCAGGTAGATAAGTCTCCCACAGGTCACGGTTGGTAGGTTCTACGTTCATCGAGTGACGCAGGGGCTCTGGTCCGCTATGTACGGCATAGTGCTTGGCACAGGCATGAGTCTTATAGAGGGGAGAGGTGAGAGGTGAGGAGGTAGAGGTCGGCTGCTGCATACCCAGTACGGTCTGTACGCCCAGTACGGCATTCATGTAGGGATCCTCACCGCAGGTTTCCTGGCCGCGTCCCCAACGGGGGTCACGGAAAATATTGACGTTGGGACACCAGAAAGTCAACTCAGGATTACCGGGATAGTAAGTGGCACCTTGCTGCACGTTGAATAGCTTGGGATCTTTGTGATTCGTGCGGTTCCAGTTGGCACGCGCCTCGTCGCTCACTTGTGAGAAGACGTCATATACCAGTTTGGCATTGAAAGCTGCCGCCATACCGATGGGTTGTGGATAAACGGTATAGTCACCTTGACGAACACCATGACAGGCTTCACTCCACCAGTTGTAGGATGGGATACCAAGACGATCTATTGAAACACTCTTGTTCATCATGAGTCCTACTTTCTCTTCGGGCGTCAGCATACCCAGCAGGCTCTCTACACGTTGAGCTCTTGGCAACTTAGTGTCTTGCCAAGGGTATTGTGTTTGTGCACTGACATTTTGAATAGCTACGGCGCAAATTGCGGCCAGAATAGTTTTCGCTTTCATGTTAATGTTTACAGTTTTATGGTTTTACCGTGCAAAAATACAAAACATCCGGTGCATTGACTGCATCGGATGTTTCATAAACTTTTCTATATGTAACAAGTCGTATAAAATCAGTGTTTACGGTTAGCTCGCTGTTCGCGATACTTGGCTTTTTGTCTAGCAGAACCGCTACCGTGAGCGCCTGTGATATACTGCTTTTTCTTGGCTTTGGTCTTCACCTTGCCTTCGCTGGGGTCTTTCCTTTCGCCGCCTCGACCAAAGGAAATACCATTCTCCAGGATACTCTGAAAATCGTCTTCGCCTACGCCCCCTAAGTTAGGGGGTTGGGGGTCTGAACGACCTACTTTTTCATTGTTACTCATATAACGTATTGTTTTGAGGGGGGGAAATTGTTCAGACCCCCATCCCCCTAACTTAGGGGGCACTAATTAATGATGGAATAAACGTACTCCAGTAAATGTCATAGCGATGCCGTATTTATCGCACGTCATGATTACATGATCATCGCGTACAGAGCCGCCAGCTTGAGCAATATACTGTACACCACTCTTGTGGGCACGCTCGATGTTGTCGCCGAAGGGGAAGAACGCATCGCTACCCAGGCTTACCTCGGTATTCTTGGCAATCCATTCCTTTTTCTCTGCCAATGTCAGCACCTCGGGCTTCTTGGTGAAGAACTGCTGCCAAGCGCCGTCGCGCAGTACGTCATCATGCTCGTCCTCTGAAATGTAAACATCGATGGTGTTGTCACGGTCGGCACGACGGATACCCTCCTTAAAAGGCAGGGCGAGCACTTTCGGATGCTGGCGCAACCACCAGATGTCAGCCTTCTGACCAGCCAGACGTGTGCAGTGGATACGGCTCTGCTGACCGGCACCGATACCGATAGCCTGTCCGTCCTTCACGTAGCATACAGAGTTTGACTGGGTATATTTCAGGGTAATCAGGGCGATGATCAGGTCGCGCTTAGCCTCTGCAGAGAATGTCTTGTTCTGAGTGGGGATATTCTCAAACAATGAGGGGTCATCCAGACGGATCTCGTTGCGTCCCTGTTCGAAGCTGACGCCAAACACCTGCTTCGTCTCTACGGGAGCGGGCTTGTATGAAGGGTCAATCTTGATGACGTTGTAAGTACCCTTACGCTTGTCCTTCAGGATTTCCAAAGCCTCTGGGGTATAGTCGGGCGCAATCACACCATCACTCACCTCGCGCTTGATAATCAGCGCAGTAGTTTTGTCGCAGGTATCGCTCAGAGCGATGAAGTCACCATACGATGACATACGGTCGGCACCACGGGCACGAGCGTAGGCACAGGCAATAGGACTCTCATCCAGTCCGGGGATGTCGTCCACGAAATAGATGTGCTTTAGCGTGTCGCTCAACTTCGTGCCTACGGCAGCACCGGCAGGCGATACGTGTTTGAACGAGGCAGCTGAGGGCAGACCAGTGGCCTCCTTCAGTTCCTTCACCAACTGCCAGGAGTTCAGTGCATCCAGCAGATTGATGTAGCCGGGACGGCCGTTAACAACTTCGATGGGTAATTCTGAGCCGTTCTGCATAAAGATGCGTGAGGGCTTCTGGTTCGGATTACATCCGTACTTCAGGGCAAGTTCTTTCATTGTTTGCGGAGTATTATTATTTCCGCGTGCAAAGGTAGTGCAAATTGAGAGAAAAACCAAATTTCTTCGCTCATTTCTTTATTTTCTAAGGTGCTCAGACGAGCAAACTCGGAGTCTTTGAGTTTTTCCGAGATGCAGCCTACTTTCTACGAAGTCAATATTACAAAAAATGAGTGAATTAAGATTGTTGCAGTAGCAATTTTTTATTCCTTTAGAACTTCCATCGTAGTTGCAAGTCCAAGTCGGTGACGTGTGACTGCGCTATTTCCTGTAAGCCGCTACCGATGGATGAGCGGTCGAAATAGTTGGTGTAACCTACACGGGTCGACAGTCTTAGGTGGTCGCCCAGGCTGGCTTGCGCAAAAAGTGCCAGTCGCAGACCGTTACCATAATAGGCGGGAAACGAGAAGTCATGCTGTAACTGTCGCTCATAGACGTAAATGCGACTGCTGTAGTCATCGGTATCGAAATAGCCCAGCGTTACGCAGGCCTGCCACCACTGCTGCTTACAACCTATCTGTTCACTCACCATCCAACCCTTTGAGTTGCTCTTATATATAGAATAGGTATAGTCGGCCTGTGTCTTTGAAGTCCAGCCTGCGTCATCAGCATAGCTGACGGCAATCCTTGAGCGATGCTCGTTACTAGGGATGAGAGCAGTCTTCGCCTCGTTGTCTTTCTGTTGTAGTCGGACGCGATGACGGGCCGACAGGTTCCATCGCCGTAACTGATAATCGCCCTGCAACAGCATATCCCACAACTGCGAAGCCTGCGCTATCTGATAGCGGGGCCAGGCACTGTAGGCATAGTCGGCATAGCCCTGCAGGTGCAGACGGGCGAGTGGCGTCCATACGAACCCCATATAGGCTCCGCTCTCGTTTTGCGTACGGGTAGAGTTTCCAAATCCGTGGGCGTAAAGTCCGTTGTACTGATAACTATAGAAGCGCTGGATAGCCACCAGATTCAGGTTATCAGTAGCTCGCACACTGAGGCTGTTCAGCGTAGCTATGGCTCCCTCCTTATTGATAGCCGTTTCACCATTCACGGAAAAGCGGTAGTGCGTATAGCCGTAGTCGATGCTGGTATTCAGGAAGTGGGTGCCCTGTGGATAATAGCGACGGTAAAGGGTTTTTGTGTTAGGGCTCAGCGTGCGATCCATCTGTGTATACACAGCATTGGCTCCCACATGCAGGCCGTTTGCCCGATAGACAATGCTTCCACCAAAGGCTGTCTGATGCGTGTTGTATTTCTTCTGCATCTCGGTCTCTGTACGGTGGTAACCGCTGGTGATGAGCGTCGCCGCCGTCCCGTCGCTGTTGAGTGTCGCATCGATAGGCCTGTATGAGGCGAAGGCGGTGACTGTTAGCGGTTTCAACAGTCGGATGGTAGCACCAGCCCCTTGGAAATAGTCGGACTCCGAGCGTGAGCTATGTGCTCGCAGCGTGTTCGTCTGTCGTCCCATGTTTTGCAGGGCAGTCAGTTTTCCCAATCGGAAGCTGGTGTTAAGCACCAGTCCCATGCCTGCCGATACCTTGTATTTTCCCAAGACGGCATTCTCTACGATGCCCAGTTTCTTCACCTGTACATAATAAGAATAGGCATCGTAGCCCCAGTTGTTCTGATTGGCAAAGAAAGGCTCGCCCGCATCCTGCGCCCCTATCAGTCCTGCCTTCACGTAGTTGCCGTAGGAAAACTCATAGCGCAGCGAGTGACGATAGCGGTAACCCAGATAGCCGTTCTTGTCGCCCTTCCTTTCGTAAAACGGTACGCGAGCGCTAGCAGTAATCTGATGTTTGCCGTATTTGGTGATGGTGTCCCACTTTGGAAACTTCTTTTCAGGCCTCATCACCTCTCCCACGTAAGTAAAGAAGGGCATCAGCGCTAGTTGCCAATAGTCCATCGACGCTATCATCTTCAACTCATTCATCGAGCGCATCGGCCCATAGCGATCCAGGTATTCCATGAGGTCCATCACCTGCTGGTCGGAGAGAAACGGCAGTTGCTCCAGTTCCTCACGCGATGCCTGATTCAGGTCCAACGGATGGTCAGCCAGTTGCTGCATCCTTTCGTAGTAATCCTCCCATTCACCCTCTTCCATATCCTCTGGACTCATCACTTCCTGCCACACCTGTTCCCACGTCTGCTGCTGTTGGGCAGTAGCCGTAAGTGACATAATAAGCAATAGTGTGATAAGCCCATGTTTCATGGGTACAAAGGTACGAAAATTCTAATTAAGAGAGAAGAAAAGTAAATATATTCTGCCTAACGTGAGATATTAATTTAATGAGCGAGCAAAATAACAATAATGATTTTTTTCAAAAAGAGATTATAATTAAAATAAATGTTGTATATTTGCAACCGAAGAACAAATATTACTGCTTTATCAATTTTCTACAGATACATAAAAATATGCCTATGAAAAAGTTTACTCTATTACTTATGACATGCCTGTGCTTTGTATTTACTGCCAGGGCTCAAGATGTTTGTTACTTGTTAGGTAATGATGGTACATTTAAGGCCAATCACGCCTCTGCTACATTGAAGAAACAGAAGAAGGGAGTGTTCGCAGGAGAAGCACGGTTTACCAATGGTTTAGAGTTCATCGTCGCCACCAGATTGGCTTCTAGTGAGAATGACTGGAATTCTATCCAGAGCTATTGCTGGAGCTGCGGTACAGTCTATGTTGGGCATGAGAAGGAAATCTCTATTTGGAATCAAGGAGAGAAAATCACTTTCGGAAGTATGGGAGAGAACCGGCTATGCTGGGTGAAAGTATGGGTTACTGATGGTCAGGGATCAGGTAAGATTTGTATCTATAAGCAGAAGGAGGACGATCCCGACAGCGAGTTAGAGGCCCCCGAAGATCCCGAAAATCCCGACATAGACCTCTCGACGGGTGCGCACTTTACCATCACGCTTCAGGAACCGGGTTCGCTGAAGCAACGGCTGACGAATGCAGTATTCCAAACCGACTACGACTTAGTAGACTTCCTTACCGTGAAGGGAAAAATGGGCGGTGCCGACATTGCCTACCTGAAAGCACAGGAGGGGCTTGTGTCACAGTTGCAATACCTCGATCTCTCTGATGTGGAGCTGGTTTACGACGACCAGCCTTACTACACGACGACCTACCAGAAGAACTGGGGTAGTTTCGGTGGCATCGTGGAATACCAGACCAACATCTACACCCTGTCGGAAGAGAATAAGATTGAAAACGGAGAAAGCAGCTTTAGTGGAGCAGTTATGGACTACGTCACCTACTACCGACGCAACAACCTGGCACACGCCTTCTCTGGAATGCAGTATCTAAAACAGTGCAAACTTCCCAAGACCATGACAGGCGTAGGCGAATCAATCTTGGAAGGCTGTCCACTTGTGAAGGTCACACTTCCAACAGCCCCCACTTACATTTGGGGCGAAGCGTTCTATGGAACAAAGTTGATATCCATCGACCTGCCTGCTTCGGTAGAATTCATTGGCGACAATGCCTTCGGGGGAGTACCTTTGACAACCATTGATGTAAGCCATGTGACCAGTATCGGTGATTATTGCTTTACAGGCTCAAGCCTCAAGAGTATAACGCTGAGCAATAAGCTGAAGAAAATGTCTAAAGCCATGCTTGCCGGCACGATGATTACAGAAATAGCCATCCCATCCTCTGTTACGGAAATTGGTGAGGAAGCCTTCTCCGGCACTAAACTGAGAACCGTCGACATCCCGGCTTCCGTTATGGAAATCGCTGCAAAGACATTTTACGGTTGCCAGCAACTGGGCAGCGTCACTATGGGCAATGGTGTCAAGAAGATTGGTGCAGAAGCCTTTGCAGACTGCACACTGCTATCAGACATTACCGGCATTGACAACGTCGAGGAAATTGGCAACAAGGCTTTTGGCTATTTCATTCCTTTTGCGGAGAACCAGCCGGAAGAAGGAGGCGTGAAATACATTGGCAAGGTGGCCTATAAATATATCAGTGGCAGCAAACTAAACTTTAAAGAGGGGACAGTATCGATTGCCGACAACTTTATAGATGAAAACAGCGATGCATCCAGCATTACCAGCATCACTCTACCCTCTACGCTCCGCATCTTGGGTAACGGATGTTTTAAGAATGCAGACATCAGCAGTATTGAACTGCCAGAAAGTCTTGAGAAGATTGGCGCACAGGCCTTTGCGTTTAACGATTGGGGCGCCACAGGAAAATTGCGCCACATCACCATTCCCCGAAAGGTCTCCTTCATCGGCAATGCAGCGTTTGCACACACTTCGCTGGTGCGCGTAAACTACAACGCTGAGAATGCAATGACAGAGATAGAAAATGAAGAATCTGGCTACTACTGCCCGTTCCCCAATAGTGTGACACGAGCTGTCATAGGTGAAGGTGTCAAGACAATTCCTCCCAGTCTCTTCGATCAATGCGAAAATCTTGTACGCGTGCAGATGCCCAGCACCGTAGAGTACATAGGCAGTCAAGCCTTCGCCTGTTCAAATCTGGAACATATCGATCTTCCCTCCTCACTCAAGTCTATGGACGGAGGCGCTATAGTTGGTGTTACTTCTGTAACGGCTTATATGAAAGAGCCCTTCTCATTGCCGCTTTGGCCTTCTGACGTAGAGGAGTTGATGTGGGATGAAGAAGTTAAAAATGCCATCGAGCAAGGAGTGTCTTATGATGGTGTTATTGCTAGGAGTACGCCTTTTGGTTATCAGATAAATTATGCGTATCATATAGATGAAGAGGGCCATTTGACATGGGGTGAGGCGTTTGACATGGATGATGAGTACCGTATTCCTCTGTTACAGGTACCTAACGGCTCATTGGCAGCCTATCAAGGTGATACGACTTGGTCAAAGCTTTTCCTGAAGATTACCACTTTCGACGGTGCTTCTGATGCCAAGACTGTTGAAGAAACCAAGACCGTTAGTGTAAGCCAAAATGTCAGCGAAGAGACTGACCTGTCGGGTTCATTGATTGGTAATGTCTATGTAACCCTGGATACCGAGGATAGTGGTGACGGGTATGATGCTCAGGAAGGTTGTCTCATTATCAACTCCACCACAAGCGATGAAGGGCTGGCAGCAGCAACGGTTGACAATGCAGATGATCTGACTGTGAAGAATCTGTTCAACGGTCTTATCTTTGAGGTACCCGCAGGAAAGGGTTCTATCGTCATCGACTACCAGACATTGGGTCAACAAGTTGTCTATGTAAAGATTGGTACGGGTATCCCCCAACAAATAGAGATGAGTAATCGTCAGCAGCAGACCATCCCTTATGAGGTCAGCGAGCCGACCCGTATCTATGTCTATGCATCCAAGAACAATGGCAATGCTTCTCGTAAGCAGTCATACGACAATGATTTAGCCGCAGCGCCCCGTCGTGTAGCTTATGCCAACGATGATGCCGTAAAACTCTACGGCATTACCATCAACGTAGACAAGAATACAACCACTCTAATGACCCCTTCTGTAGGCGGCATAGCCTCTGATATTTGGTATACACTAGATGCCCGACGCATCTCTAATCCTGCACAGAAAGGAATCTATATCCAGGGTGGTAGAAAAATTGTTGTGAAGTAATAAGCGAAGCAGGCAGTTCGTGGGGGAGGAACAGGCAGATACTTGGAAAGGAACAGGCAGCTCGATGGCCTCGAGCTGCCTGCTTGCTATTCAGTACTTACTTATCTTTATCTGATAAACAATAGTTCGCGATACTTGGGAAGTGGCCACAGAGCATCGTCGACGATGAGTTCCAGCTTGTCGATCTGATAGCGGATGGCGTCGAGATGCGGCTCTACGGTATCGTGGTAGGCGATGGCCTTCTGGTGTTCATCCTCGAGCTTGTTAGCCTTCTTACGAGCCTCAACGAGTTCCTCAACACCTTTCTCAATGGCAGTAGTGCGCTCGGCAATCTCCTCAATGAGTTTGATATTGCGAGCAGAGAGCTTGTCTGCCTTATCGATGGGGAAGATGGCAGCCATATCCTCTACGTTGTGAAGCAGAGCCGACTGATAATGGGTAGCCACAGGGATGATATGGTTCATTGAGAGGTCGCCCAGTACGCGAGCCTCAATCTGAATCTTCTTGGTGTAGGTCTCCCACTTCACCTCGTTGCGAGCCTCGAGCTCCTTCTTGGTCATCACGCCAAGGCTCTCGAACATCTTGATGCTGGCCTCGTCGAGGTAACGCTCGAAGATCTTTGGACAGCTCTTCTCAACGTCCAGCCCGCGCTTCTCGGCCTCAGCAACCCACTCGTCAGAGTAGCCGTTACCATCGAAGCGGATAGGCTTACAGGTCTTGATATCCTCGCGCAGAACGTCGATGATAGCGTGGAACTTAGCGCTGTGCTCAGTACCTGCGAGCTTCTTCTCGAACTCAGGGATGCGAGCGTCAACACGCTTCTTGAAATCAACCAGAGCCTCGGCAACAGCACTGT
>CAZIKA010000042.1:0-8803 GCA_964539705.1 uncultured Prevotella sp.
TGGTGAACCGCGTGATTCCTGTTATCGAAGATCGTTATGTAGATATCGAGTTTGGTACGGGTTGCTTGAAGGTAACGCCAGCCCACGATACCAATGACTATATGCTGGGTAAGACCCACAATTTGGAGACCATCGATATTTTCAATGCCGATGGTACCATCTCTAATCAGAGCACACTCTATGTTGGTATGGACCGTTTCGATTGCCGTAAGCAGATTGCAAAGGATCTGCAGGAGGCTGGTCTGATGGAGAAGATTGAGGACTACGTGAACAAGGTTGGCTATTCAGAGCGTAACCCTGACACCGCTATCGAGCCCCGTCTCTCTTTGCAGTGGTTCCTGAAGATGCAGCACTTCGCTGACATCGCTCTTCCTCCAGTGATGAACGATGAGTTGAAGTTCTATCCTGCGAAATACAAGAATACCTATAAGAACTGGTTGGAGAACATCCAGGACTGGTGTATCTCTCGTCAGCTATGGTGGGGTCATCGTATCCCAGCATACTACTACAACGATCAGGACGATTACGTAGTAGCTGAGACTGCTGAGAAGGCACTGGAACTGGCTCGCGAGAAGAGTGGCAATGCTAATCTGCAGGCTGCTGACCTGCGTCAGGACGAGGATGCCCTTGATACTTGGTTCTCTTCATGGCTCTGGCCTGTTTCTTTGTTTGATGGTATTAATAATCCTGGTAACGAGGAGATAAAGTATTATTATCCCACTTCTGACCTCGTAACAGGTCCGGATATCATCTTCTTCTGGGTGGCTCGTATGATTATGGCCGGCGAGGAGTATATGGGCGATATGCCTTTCAGAAACGTTTACTTCACCGGTATCGTTCGTGATAAGCTGGGACGTAAGATGTCTAAGTCACTGGGTAACTCTCCTGATCCTATCGAGCTGATTGAGAAGTTCGGTGCCGATGGTGTGCGTATGGGTATGATGCTCTCTGCACCTGCAGGAAATGATATCCTCTTCGATGAGGCTCTCTGCGAGCAGGGACGTAATTTCAATAATAAGATTTGGAATGCCTTCCGTCTAGTCAAGGGCTGGCAGGTAGCTGATGGCGCTGCCACAACTACAAACAAGATTGCCACCGCTTGGATGGAAGCACGTATCAAGCAGGCTAACGAGGAATTGAAAGATCACTTCTCGAAGTATCGTATCAACGATGCTTTAATGACAGTCTACAAACTCTTCTGGGACGAGTTCTCACAGTGGTATTTGGAGATGATCAAACCCGCTTATAAGGATGGGGTGCAGCAGCCTATCGATCGCGAGACCTATGAGGCTACACTTCGTTTCTTCGAACTGCTGCTGAAGATGTTGCATCCCTTCATGCCGTTTATCACAGAAGAGTTGTGGCAGGCCCTCTATGAGCGTAAGGCTGGTGAGAGCATCATGCGCGACAGTCTCGTGTTGGATGCTTTGACTTCTGAGGATGAGAAGCTGATTGCCGACATCGAGCAGGTGAAGTTGGTAGTCTCAGGTGTTCGTACCGTTCGTAGTCAGAAGAATATCGCTCCTAAAGAGCAACTTGCCCTTCAGGTGGTTGGTGAGAATCATGTTGAGGCCTACAATGACGTTATCGCAAAGATGGGTAATCTGAGCACTATCAACGTTGTGGCTGAGAAAGATGCTACAGCCAGTGCCTTCATGGTGGGTACCGACGAGTATGCCGTTCCCCTTGGCGACCTGATTGATGTGGCTGCTGAGATTGAGAAGATGGAAGCTCAGTTGAAGCACTTACAGGGCTTCAAGGCTGGTGTAGAAAAGAAACTATCCAACGAGCGCTTTGTGGCTAATGCTCCTGAGGCCGTTGTGGCTTTGGAGCGTAAGAAACTGGCTGACTCAGAGGAAAAGATTGCTTCATTGTTGGAATCTATCGCAGCTCTAAAAAAATAACGATATATGGATTGGTTTGTTAACTTATTTTCTAATACAGAGTCAGTCGCTCATATAGCGCTGCTCTATGCCATTGTCATTGCCGTAGGTGTATATCTGGGAAAGATAAAGATCTTCGGCATCTCATTGGGTGTCACCTTTGTGCTCTTTGCGGGAATCGTGATAGGACATCTTTACAAGATGTATTGTCCTGGTTCACCCTTTGCCGCACCAGAGTCAACCCTCACCTTCATACAGGACTTTGGACTTATCCTCTTCGTCTTTATGATAGGTTTGCAGGTGGGACCTGGCTTCTTTGAGAGTTTTGGCAAGGCAGGTATCAAGTTGAATGGGCTTGCAATATCAGCCATTCTACTGAATGTCCTCGTGATGTTCGCCTGTTATTTCATCTTCTTCTATGGCAAGCATGATATCAATGCGCTGCCTATGATGGTTGGTACATTGTATGGCGCTGTCACGAATACGCCTGGTCTTGGTGCTGCTAACGAGGCCCTCACTTCTGTGTTTGGCTCTAATGCACCTATGATAGCCTCTGCCTATGCCTGTGCTTATCCGCTTGGTGTGCTTGGTATTATCGGTGCCATCATCTTGGTACGCTACCTGTGCCGCGTGAAGCTGGAGAAAGAAGAGGAGGAACTGGCAGCTATGGAGGAAGGAAATGCCAATAAGAAGCCTTACAAGATGCACCTCGAGGTGACCAATAAATATCTTGAGGGCAAGACATTATTGCAGGTACATGACTTCTTGAATCGTGACTTCGTGGTGTCGCGCCTGGTGCATGAAGGCGAACTCTGCATTCCTAACCGCGATACCGTATTCCATCTTGGCGACCAGATGCTGATTGTCTGTGCTGAGGCTGATCAGGAGGCTATCATGGCATTCATCGGTCCGAAGCTTGACATCGACTTTGAGCAGTCAGATCAGCCATTGGTGTCTAAGCGTATCCTGATTACCAACTCGGAAATCAACGGTAAGACACTGGCTTCGATGCATTTCTCTAGCGTGCATGGCGTTAATGTAACACGTGTTACCCGTCATGGTATGGACCTCTTTGCTTCTGGCTCGCTTCCCCTTCAGGTGGGCGACCGTATCATGGTGGTAGGTCCAGAAGACGCAGTAGACCGTGTGGCCAATAAGATGGGTAACTCCGTTAAGCGTCTTGATCATCCTAATATTGCCACTATCTTCGTGGGTATTATCCTTGGTCTTATCTTTGGTTCGCTGCCTTTGGCTATACCAGGAATGCCTGTTCCTGTGAAGTTAGGTCTTGCTGGCGGTCCACTGATTATCGCCATCCTGATAGGACGTTACGGCTATAAGATCCATTTGGTTACCTATACCACTACCTCTGCCAATATGATGCTGCGCGAGATAGGACTGGTGCTGTTCTTGGCTTCGGTAGGTATCAAGGCTGGTGCTTCCTTCTTCTCAACGGTAGTTGAGGGCGATGGTTTGCTCTATGTCTTGACAGGTTTCCTGATAACGGTTATACCTATATTAATAATAGGCCCCATAGCCCGTCGCATGAAGTTCAACTACTTCACCATCGCGGGTATGCTGGCAGGTACCTATACTGATCCCCCTGCACTGGCTTATGCTAACAGCATCTGCTCGAAAGAGGCTCCCGCAGTAGGCTACTCCACGGTTTATCCGTTGGCAATGTTCCTGCGAATCCTCACGGCACAGTTGATAGTGCTGTTCTTCTGCGGGTGGTTGTAGCCTCAACAATGATGAACTTATATAATAATACGCTTTACAATGACTAACTTAAGACTTCTGCTCTCGGCACTGATGTTCACCAGTGCGATGACCGTGTTCGGACAAGGTGCCCGCAACATCGTTATCAACGAGGTGATGATATCGAATACCGCGAGCATCGAAGATGAGTTCGGACATCGGGAAGCTTGGATAGAACTGGCCAATACATCGTTTTCCACATATAATGTGCGAGGCATGTACTTGGCCAGTACTCGTGATGTACTCGACGCCAAGTTCTCTGCTCCAGAACGCATCTCACGTATGGTAATCATCCCCAATGGTGATGACCGTACCAACATGGGGGCTCGTAAGCACCTGTTGCTCTTCTGCAACTCTGATCCTGCACAGGGCAAGTTGCATCTCTCTTTGCCTGTCGACTCTACAGGCGCTGTGTTTATTGCCCTTTACAATGGTAATGGCGTGGAATTGATAGACTCTGTCACCGTGCCCTGTCTGCAGCCTAACCAGTCGTATGCTCGTATCAACGGACAGTGGCAGGTCTGCGAGAGCAACTTAGTGACACCTGGTCATGATAACACCATTCAGACCAATAAGAGCGGTAGTAAGATTGACAAGTTCAAGGAAGAGGATCCTCATGGTTTTGCAATGGCTTTCATGGCAATGGGCATTGTATTCCTGTGTCTGGCTCTGCTGTGGATATTCTTCACCATCTTCGGTGTTATCATGCGTCATGCGGAAACAGCAAAGGAGATGGCTCACAAACAGCCTGTCAAGCCTATTGCCGTCACAGTGGAAAAGACCGTTGAGATGGGGCGTAAGACCAGCAATATTCTGCAGGAAGGCTTCGATAAGAAAGGTATCGATATGGAAGTCTATATGGCTGTCATCGGTATGGCTTTGCGACAGTATCAAGATGATGTCCACGATGTGGAAAGCGGTGTCATCACTATTAAACCAAAGGATACAGGTTGGGATGATGAGTATAGTCAGATGACCCATCTGCACGACCCGTTCCTCCCTCTCGATCATAATGCACCAATTATTCCAACAACCCCCGAATTACACTAAACCCATGAACAAGTATCAATATAAAGTAAAGGGCATCGACTACGAAGTAGAGATTGCCGAGGTAGAGGGCAATATTGCCAAGGTCAATGTCAACGGCATACCTTTCGAGGTAGAGATGCAGCAGCCTATCAATGCAGCCAAGCATCCTACTATTAATGTTCAGAAGCCTGTGGTGGCACCAGCACCAGTTTCTAATGCAGCACCAGCCGCTGCCCCTGTAGCTAAGTCTGCAGCGCCTGCCACTAGCGCCTCGGGCACTTCTATCAAAGCTCCTCTGCCTGGCACTATCATAGATGTGAAGGTGCAGGTTGGTCAGCAGGTTAATGTAGGCGATACCGTGCTGGTACTCGAGGCTATGAAGATGCAGAACAATATCGAGGCAGAGACCTCTGGTAAGGTGACTTCAATCTTAGTGAAACCAGGCGACACGGTGATGGAAGGTGCCGTGTTGCTCACAATCGGATAAGCTGTTATGTGGGACTTCATTATTCAGAACTTCAACGAGTTTCTCACCTATACGGGCTTTGCTAATGCTACGGTGGGCAATCTCATCATGATAGTTGTAGGAGCCGTCTTTATCTATCTTGCCATCAAGAAGGATTTTGAGCCGCTCCTGCTAGTGCCTATTGGTTTAGGTATTATCCTTGGAAATATTCCTTTCCGTGCTGATGCAGGTTTGGAGATAGGCCTCTATGAGGATAACTCTGTACTCAACATCTTCTATCAGGGCGTGCGTCAGGGATGGTATCCACCACTCATCTTCCTGGGTATCGGTGCAATGACGGACTTTTCTGCTCTGTTGGCTAACCCCAAGTTGATGCTCATAGGTGCTGCTGCACAGTTTGGTATCTTTGGTGCTTATATGCTAGCTTTAGCCCTTGGTTTTGAACCTAATCAGGCAGCGGGTATAGCCATTATCGGTGGTGCTGATGGTCCTACAGCCATCTTCCTGTCGTCGAAGTTGTCACCTAATCTGATGGGTGCCATTGCCGTGTGTGCCTATTCGTATATGGCACTTGTGCCTCTGATTCAACCACCATTGATGCGTCTGCTCACTACGAAGAAGGAGCGCACTATCAAAATGAAGCCTTCGCGTCAGGTCAGTCAGACCGAGCGTATCCTGTTCCCCATCATCGGATTGCTCATCACTACCTTCATCGTGCCCTCAGCGCTGCCCCTGTTGGGTATGCTCTTCTTTGGTAATCTTCTGAAGGAAAGTGGAAAGACTACCCGTCTGGCTAAGACAGCTGGCAGTGCGCTGAATGATATCGTCGTTGTATTGTTAGGATTGACCGTAGGCTGCTCTACGCAGGCTTCAGAATTCCTCACACTCAACACCATCTTTATCTTTGCCATCGGTGCCTTTGCCTTTGCTATCGCGACTGCCAGTGGTGTGTGCTTTGTCAAGGTGATGAACCTGTTCCTGCCAAAGGATAAGAAACTGAATCCGCTGATTGGTAATGCGGGTGTGAGTGCTGTGCCTATGGCTGCTCGTATCTCAAATAATATGGGCTTGGAGTACGATCGTCACAACTTCCTGCTGATGCACGCCATGGGTCCCAATGTAGCAGGTGTGATAGGCTCTGCCGTTGCTGCTGGTGCCCTGTTAGGCTTCCTGTCATAAAGAAATAGCCCATTTACGCATCGTAAATGGGCTATTTAGACCTCGTAAGTATGCCATTTAGATGTGCTAAATGGCATACTTTTTATTTGTACTGTCGCAAGGCTCCAATCAATTCGTTGTTCTCATTGCGGGTGCCAATGGTGATGCGCAGGCAATTATAACATAATTGTACGCGCGTGCGATTGCGCACGATGATGCCTTCCCCTACCAAGTAATCGTAGATGCGCTGCGCATCGCTGACCTTTGCCAGGAAGAAGTTGGCATCTGTAGGATAGACCTTCTCGCAGAGATCCAGTTGACTAAAAGCCTCAATGAGTCTAGTGCGCTCTTGCAGAATCGTTTTCACCCAACGGTCAATCTCGTCAGAATTGCTCAGCACCTTCAGTGCCTGTTCCTGAGTCAAGAGATTGATGTTGTAAGGATATTTCACCTTATTCATAATCGCAATGATCTCAGGATCTGCAAATGCCATACCTAAACGAAGGGCTGCCGATGCCCATGCCTTACTCAGTGTATTGAGTACTACAAGGTTCTTGTAGCGGGGCAACTCAAAGCGCAACGGACGAGTGTTCGAGAAGTCGCTGTAAGCCTCGTCAACTACAACAATTCCCTCGAAGCTGTTGAGTACTTTCACCACCTCTTCGCGACAGATGTCATTACCCGTAGGGTTATTAGGGCTGCAAATCCATATCACCTTGGTATGGGCATCGCAGGCAGCGAGCAGTTTTTCTGCAGAAATCTGGTAATTGTCATCAAGCTTCACGGGTCGATATTCCACATCGTTGATGTCAGCACATACTTTGTACATACCGTATGTTGGCTCGATAGCCACCACATTATCCTCCTTTGGCTCGCAGAAACAACGATACATCAGGTCGATAGCCTCGTCGCTGCCGTTACCCAGGAACGTGTATTCCGAGGGGATGCCTTTCACTTGGTGAATCTTCTTCTTCAGTTCCAGTTGCAGGGGATCGGGGTAACGGTTATAGGGTGCACCGTATGGGTTCTCGTTGGCATCGAGAAATACAGTGGCTGTAGTGCCCGAAAACTCATTTCGAGCACAACTGTATGGTGCCAGGTTCCAGATGTTTTTTCTGACTAATTGTTCTAAAGGTTTCATAATCTTTGCGGTAGCAAATTATTCACTTTTCACTTTTCACTATTCACTTGCGTGATGCGTACAGTCATGGCGTTCTTATGCGCATCCAGTTGTTCTGCAGCTGCCATGAACTCTACGGCAGGCCCAATCTCGTGGATACCTTCTTCTGTCAGGTGCTGGAACGTAATCTTGCGGCAATAGCTGTCCAAGTTCACACCGCTATAGGCAGTGGCATAGCCATGAGTAGGCAGGGTGTGGTTGGTACCGCTGGCATAGTCGCCTGCACTCTCGCAGGCATACTGACCTAAGAATACGCTACCTGCATTTACCACCTGCTCAGCCAACTCTTCATAGTTAGCTGTCTGGATGATCAGATGCTCTGGTGCATAAGCATTGGATAGTGCCATCATCTCATCAGCAGAGCCTACGAGTACGCAGCGACTGTTCTCCAAAGCCTTCTGGGCTATCTCCTTACGAGGTAATAGGTTCAACTGGCGCTCCACCTCGTCCTGCACCTTATTAATCATAGTCTCAGAGGTGCTGATAAGCAGTACCTGCGAGTCGATGCCATGTTCTGCCTGTGAGAGCAGGTCGGCAGCTACGAAAGTGGCGTTGGCAGTATCGTCAGCTAATACACAGACCTCGCTGGGACCGGCAGGCATATCAATTGCCACCTCGCCAAGAGATACCTGTTGCTTGGCAGCCATCACATATTGGTTACCAGGACCGAATATCTTATAGACCTTGGGTACCGATTCCGTTCCGTAGGCCATCGCACCGATAGCTTGTACACCACCAGCCTTGAATATCTTGCTGACACCAGCTGTACGGGCAGCTACCAGAATGGCAGGATTCACCTTTCCTTCTTTGTTAGGAGGCGTGCATAGTACGATTTCCTTGCATCCGGCAATCTTCGCAGGTGTAGCCAGCATCAGTACGGTAGAGAAGAGTGGGGCAGTGCCTCCAGGAATATACAGGCCTACCTTTTCAATGGCTACACTTTTCTGCCAACATACAACACCGGCACGCGTCTCTATCTTCTGACCTTCAAACTTCTGTGCCGCATGGAACTTATAGATGTTCTCATGAGCCAGTTTGATTGCTGCTTTCAGGTCTTCACTTACCAAGGCTTCTGCCTCGTCAATCTCAGCCTCAGAGACAGCCAATTGCGTAAGTACAGCATGATCGAAACGCTCTTCATATTCTTTGACGGCAGCATCGCCACGTTGACGTACATCGTTAAGCACGGTATTCACCGTAGCCTGCAACTGCGTGATGTCAAGATGCGGACGCTGGCAGATCTCTGCCCATTGCTCTTTTTTCGGATAACGGATGATTTTCATTAAATACTGAAATTTAATGTTTAATCTTTAATGTTTAATCTCTAAT
>CAZIKA010000042.1:8903-18228 GCA_964539705.1 uncultured Prevotella sp.
TAATGTTTAATCTCTAATCTTCTGAGCGAAGCGAATTTAATGTTTAATCTTTAATGTTTAATCTTAAAGGATCATTTTTTCAATTGGTGTCACGAGAATGCCTTGGGCTCCCATCTCCTTCAGTTTGCCGATAATCTCCCAGAACTGCTTCTGGTCGAGCACGGTGTGTACAGAGCACCACTCATCATCTGCCAGAGGAATAATTGTAGGACTCTTCAAACCAGGCAGTACGTCGATAATCTCCTGCAGACGTGCCTTAGGAGCGTTCATCCGGACGTATTTCTTATCCTCAGCATCCTTAACGGCCTTGAAACGGAACAGCATCTGATTCAATATCTCGCGCTTCTCCTGACTCATGTCGGCATGACCAATCAGCAATGCCTCACTCTGCATCACCACTTCTACCTCGCGCAGGTTGTTGCTTACCAACGTAGAACCACTGCTCACAATATCGAAGATAGCATCTGCCAATCCAATGCCCGGGCTGATCTCTACACTGCCCATGATAACGTGAACATCAGCCTTGATGCCTTTCTCCTGAAGGAATTTGTTGAGGATAACGGGATAAGAGGTCGCAATGGTCTTGCCATTGAACCACTCGAGTCCTTGGTAGTCAATCTCCTTGGGAATGGCCAATGAAAGACGGCAACTGCTGAAGCCCAGACGCGAGATAATATCTGCCTCAGCACCTTTTTCAACAAACTCGTTCTCGCCTACCACACCAATGTCGGCTACACCTGTAGCTACACTCTGGGGAATATCATCGTCACGCAGATAAAGCACTTCCAAGGGGAAGTTCTTGGCTTCTACCAACAAGGTTCTTTTGCTGGCACTCACTTTAATGTCGGCCTCGTTGAGTAACTGCATCGTGTCTTCGTAGAGGCGACCTTTTGATTGTACTGCTATTCTTAACATATCTTCTTTTTTACCTTTTTACCCTTTTACTTTTATATAATCGGTTGCAAAATTACAGATTTTTTCTTTAATTTGCAATAAAATGATTACTTTTGCATGAAAATTAGCATGTTTTTATAACTCAAGGAATATTTATACGCTTTGGAGCCAATCATAGATGATGAAACAGAATATATTGATAGCAGACAGTGGTAGCACAAAGACCGACTGGGTCTTAGACGGAAAATGTGTTCATACTCAGGGGATTAATCCTTTTCATCAGGATGAGGAGACAATCCGTGGTATATTGCGTGACGAACTTTGTCCTAATCTCAAATCTCAAATCTCAAACATCCAATCTATTCGTTTCTATGGCAGTGGCGTGAGACCAGAATTGGAGGAAAAGATGCAACGCTTGCTGGCTGAAGCATTCCCCCATGCAACGGATATCGAGGCGCATGGTGATTTGCTAGGGGCATGCATTGCGCTTTGTGGCAACCATGAAGGCATAGCTTGTATTCTTGGAACGGGAGCCAATTCCTGTTTATACGACGGACAGCATATTGTGATGAACACACCTCCTTTAGGGTATATCTTAGGTGACGAGGGCAGTGGTGCTGTATTGGGCATCCGTTTTCTGAATGCTCTATATAAAAACCGATTGCCAGAAAATATGAAGACGGCTTTCGAGGCTCATACAGCCATGCAGATGCCTCAAGTTATTGAACGCGTGTATCGCCAACCAATGCCAAACCGATGGTTGGCTTCGCTCTCGACTTTTATTCATGAGTATATCAGTGAGCCAGCCGTTGAACAGTTGGTTGTTGATAATTTCCGTCAGTTTATAGTTAAGAATATCGCCCCCTATCATCGTCCTGATTTGCCAATCAATGCTGTAGGCAGCATCGCCTTTTATTATAAAGACCAATTAGGGGCTGCTGTAAAAGCAGAAGGCTACACACTGGGAAAAGTAGTGCGTAGCCCTCTGGATGCGTTAGTCGAGATGGAATAGCTCGGGTAGGGGAATGGTGATAGGTGAATTGTCGGGGTTCACTTCCATGATATCTGCCATCATGTCCCACCAGCGTTGTGTGATAGGGTCCACATTCTCCGTATCCTGTGAGTTGCCCTCTTTCGTACATTCCTGATAGGCAAAGAGAATGTTGGTGTCTTTGTCCCAGTAGATGCTATAGTTTTGTACGCCCTGTTCCTTAATCATCTTTTTCAACTCAGGCCAGATAGCAGCATGACGTTTCTCATATTCCTCCTCGAAGCCTGGCTTCAAAAACATCTTAAAAGCAAATCTCTTGATCATTGTCTTAGTCGTTATTTGTTAGTGTTAGATAAAAACCGAGTCGGTAGAGTTTAAAGACTTTCAGATTGGGACGTTTGCCGCATAGGTTCTTGCGTTCTATGCTTCCGAAAAGTCTGTGCCACAATCTGATGAGGCTCTTTACAGCCCCAACATGAATGCCATCAATAAAGGTCAGCAGGTGTGAGTAGCCACGCAAATCGTTCCTGAATGTGTGAAGCGTGCGTAAGCCTTCTTCTGTCTTACTGACGAAGTGAGCATTGTCCTCATAGTCGAAGAATCCTGCGGGATTGTCGGGATGTACGATTGTGATGCCTGACTGACGCAGTCGTTTTCCGAATAGTACGTCCTCGTAGCCATAATGATGAAACCGTTCGTCGAAGGGATTGTTGAGCATAATCTCCTTGGCTATCATGAAGTTACAGGTGTGGAAGTGCATAAAAGGCCGCTTCCTGCGCTCTTCAGCACGATGCATGGGCTCACATTGTTTCTCGTAGAGGTAACGTAGGTTGTTTCGTTCGCCACTTCCTACAATATAACCGCCATATCCCACCTGTACTACATCTGCTTCAAGCCATTTCCTTAAGAAGTCCTCCGTAGGGATGCTCATGTCGCCATCCATGAAAAGCAGCCATTCATACTTGGCCTGCTGAGCCAGAAAATTGCGGATGGCAGCTCTGCCCACATTCTGCTCCCTGCGAATATAATGGACATTTTTTAGTGAGGATAATTGAGCATTAAACATTAAGCATTGAGCATCACTTGATCCGTCATCAGCCACGATAATCTCGTAGGCAAACCCTTCGATGGCCTCTGCTTGCCTGCTTAGTTTCGTGACTTGTTCACGACAGTCACTATTGTAAATCGGAATCAATATTGATAGCTCTTGCTTCATTTCGAGTCCAAAATTACACAAAAAACTCTAAAAATGGGCTCGCGAAAGCAAATTTTTCACTTTTCACTTTTCACTTTTCACTTTTTTTCGTAATTTTGCACCCGCTTTCACGAGATGGAAGCATGAAATTCAAATTTGTTACATTAAAAAATTAAAGATTAAACATTAAATCATGGCAACAAAAATCAGATTGCAGCGCGGTGGTCGTAAGAGCTATGCTTTCTACAGCATCGTAATCGCCGACGCTCGTGCACCACGTGATGGTCGTTTCACTGAGAAGATTGGTACTTACAATCCTAACACCAATCCCGCCACGGTAGACTTGAATTTCGACCGTGCATTGTACTGGTTGGAGTGTGGCGCTCAGCCCACCGATACCGTTCGTAACATCCTGAGCCGCGAGGGCGTGATGCTGATGAAGCACCTCCGTGGTGGCGTAAAGAAGGGTGCTTTCGATGAGGCTACTGCTCAGAAGAAGTTCGATGCATGGAAGGCTGACAAGCAGAAGGGTCTTGACAAGATCGCAGCTGAGGTAGCTAAGGCTAAGAAGGATGCTGAGGCAAAGGCTCTCGCTGAGGAGAAGAAGGTTAATGAGGCTATCGCTAAGAAGGTGGCTGACAAGAAGGCTGCTGCTGTGGCAGAGCCCGAGGTTGAGGCTCCCGCTGAGGAGGCTGCTGCTGAGGAGACACCCGCAGAGGCTTAATCCTTTCTTCTTTTATTCAAGAGAAAACCAAAAAGAGTGCCGCTCGAATCATCGGGCGGCACTCTCTTTTTTGTTTCATGGAATGAACTATCGTCTTTCACTCCTTTCACTCCTTTTCACTCCTTTCACTCCTTTTCACTCCTAAAATCAGATCCCCAGTTTCTTACGGATGTTCTTAGGAATAGCGTTCTTGTTCACAAGGAAGTCCATCGTATTGGCAGCGATGAAGGTCTTGGTCATATACCAGATACCCTTGTAGTCGCCTGTCTCACCCCATGAGTTCTTCACCATGTAGTACTCCTTGCCATTCTGATCCTTGGCAATACCATAGATGAGCATTCCGTGGTCGTCGGTCAGTTCCCAGTTATCAAAACGCTCCTGACGCAGTTCCTGGGTGGGAGTAATCTCTGGCACATTGCATCCCAGTGAGTCGATGAGGTTCTTTTTCTTGGCAGCAGTCATCTTCAGCCATTTTGCCATATCGCTGCCAGCCAGACTCTCGGTCTTCTTGGTATCGATAGCATAGGCCAGACCCTGACGGGTGAAGCCGTCTTCGCTCACATCACCGCCCCATGCAATGGTGTAACCGTTGTTCACGGCATTGTCAATAACCTGCATCATCTCGTCCATAGGCAGATTGTAGCTGAGAGGGAAGCGCCAGTTGTCCTGCACCTCTACGGCAAAACCAGTGTAGAAGGGGTGATGGGTGTAGCTGGTGATGCTTACATAGTCATCGAGGTTGATGCCCAGACTCTGCATGAAGCTTTTCGGGGTGTACTTCTTGCCTTCGTAGGTGAACTCTTCAGGACATTTTCCCAAATAAGCATCGAGGATACCCTGCAGACCTTCTTTCCACTGATTGCTGATCTTCTTGGCAGAACTCTTGGCAATAGCAGCCACATAGGGCTCCAGCAGTGAGAAGAACTCATTGAAGTTGTTCAGTGAGTCACCATAGAGCGAACCTGGGAAAGGCATGATACCCTGTGGTACGATACCGTGTTTCTTCATCGTGGCCAGCACATCCTCTGCAGAACCGCCTTGTGAAAACTGACAGTCACCATGGAAACGAACCACCTGGATGGCACGGTCCATATAGGTCTTGTTGGCAACAAACGACTCTTCAAGGTCGTAGGTCTTGCCGGTAGCCTTCAAAATCTCTGCCTCAAAGAAAGAGAGGGTAGAGTAGTCCCAGCAGGTACCTGAACGGTTCTGGTCCTTAATGCTGGTAATGGGGTTCTCCTTAATAGTAGTGAAGACGGGCTTGTTGTCTGCCTTCTTCTCTGCCTCTTGAGCCTGTGCACCAATTGTGACGAGGCTGATCAGTGCGAGTGATAAAATCTTTTTCATTGTTGTTTTTTTAATATTAGTTGTTTTTCATAAAGTCTTCAAGCTCCTGTGGATGATAAGGAATGCGCTTGCTGCCTAAGAACCGGCAACCGCTCTCTGTAATCAGCAGATCGTCCTCTATACGGATGCCCCCAAAGTCCTTGTACTTTTCCAGCATGTCGAAGTTGAGGAACTCCTTGCAGTGACCTTCCTTCCTCCATAAGTCAATGAGGTGGGGAATGAAATAGATTCCTGGTTCGTCAGTAACTACGAAGCCTGGCTCCAACTTGCGACCCATACGAAGGCAGTTGGTGCCAAACTGCTCCAGGTTAGGACGAGTCTCTTCATCGAAGCCCACATAAATCTGTCCTAATCCTTCCATATCATGCACATCCATTCCCATCATATGTCCTAGTCCGTGAGGCAGGAACATGGCATGAGCACCGGCTCTTACGGCTTCCTCTGTATCGCCCTTCATCAATCCCAGTTCCTTCAGCCGCTCTGTCATTAGTCTGCATACGGCAAAGTGTACGTCCTGATACTTGACACCAGGCTTGGCCACCTCAAGCACGTAGTCGTGACATGCCTCAACGATAGAATAAATCTCCAGCTGCCTTTGTGTGAACTTACCATTCACCGGCATTGTGCGAGTATTATCAGAGCAGTAATCATCCAGTTCGCAACCGGCATCGCATAGTACCAGTCGTCCGTTCTCCAAGGGTGCATCGCTTGGATTGCCATGCATAATCTCGCCATGCTGTGAGAAGATGGTGGCGAAACTCACTCCCTGTGCTAATGAGCGGGCAATACCGTCTACCTGTCCGCCAACGAAACGCTCTGTTACCCCAGGCTTGATAAGCAACTGGGCGGTGGTATGCATCGCATAGCCCACGTCGCAGGCACGTTCTATAGCCTCAATCTCCTGGGGTTCCTTTGTGGCGCGCATCTTTACTACTGCCTTGATCAGGTCTATGCTGGCAGCCTCTTTCTGCTTTGAGGGATGGATGCCTAGCAGGTCCATAATCTGTATCTTCGTGTCGTGTCGATAAGGAGGCAGAAAATGAATAGTCCTGTCTGTCGCTGAATGAATGGTCCCGTTTGTTGCAATATCATTGCAACATAATAAGCGGAACTGTGCCATCGACCCTGTTTTCTTAACACCTACCTCTGCAGCCAAGTCAGCTACCGAAGGGGTATAGCCCATCCATACGATATCCTCTACATCGATGTCATCACCGAAGAGCCATTCCTCGTCATTGTCTATGTCAATCACACCTACCAGCCCGTCACGATGCTGACCGAAGTAATACAGGAACGAGGAGTCCTGACGAAACGGTGCATAGCCGTTAGCTGGATAGTTGGCTGGTGACTCGTTATTGCCAAACAGTATGATGAGGCCTTTGCCTACTAATCGCTTCAATTCCGCACGACGACGGATGTAAGTTTCTTTGTCGAACATATGTGTTTTTTATTTTTCCCTGCAAAATTAATAAATTTCCATAAAATAATCGTATCTTTGCATCCAATAATTGTTAAAGGACTATGATTCAGCGTTTGGAACGTCATACGGGATTAGTGCTTGAAGGTGGTGGTATGCGTGGGGTGTTCACCAGTGGCGTACTCGATGCCTTCATGAAATATGAGCTTTATTTCCCCTATGTCGTTGCTGTCTCAGCAGGTGCATGCAATGGTCTCTCGTATATGAGTCATCAGCCGCGACGTGCCCGTTTCTCGAATATCGATATGTTGCGTAAGTATGGCTATATCTCGTTGAAGAGCCTGCTGACTCAGGGGAGTATCTTTGATCCAAACATCCTTTACGAACGCTTCCCGGCTGAGATAGTGCCTTTCGACTATAAGACTTATGCCGACAATCCTGCTGTCTATGAGATGGTGACCACCAACTGTCTTACTGGACTTCCCGAATACCTTAGTGAGAAGCATGACCCACATCGCATCACAGCGATAGCAAAGGCCAGCAGCTCGCTCCCTTATGTGGCTCAGATCACCAAGGTCGATGGCATCCCAATGCTCGATGGGGGTATTGTGGATTCTATCCCTGTGCTACGTGCCACCAGTCAGGGACATCCGTTTAATGTGGTGGTGATGACGCGCAACAAGGGCTATCGCTCCTCAGAGCACGATATGAAGATTCCACCTATTATATATAAAGAGTACCCCCGACTGCGTGTTGCCTTGAGTCATCGGGTGGAGGTGTATAACGAGCAGTTGGAAATGGTGGAACGCATGGAACGCTGGGGCGAAATCCTTGTTATACGTCCACAACGTCAAATGGAGGTGGGACGTACTTGTGGCGATGTCGTCAAACTGGAACGGCTCTATGAAGAGGGATTTCATGAGGGAGAAAGGTTCTGTCAGTCTTTTCGTCTCTGATAGTTGTTCTTTTAAGTTTTTTTATGAGAATTTGATTCTGTAGATAAAATTTCGACAATAATTATTGATTATTGGAAAAAAAAGTCGTACCTTTGCAACCTGCATTGTAGCCGAGTTGTCGGTTTTACATCGCACTTTATATGTACGTAATCCTCCTATGTAGCTGGATATCAGCGCAGAAGTTGATGAGTCGCATCAATGTTAGTGTCTTCGGGGCTCTGCCATACAGTTTGGCGGTGACCCCCTCTTATACGCTTTAGGCAGATGGATACTGTTAAGGTTGGTGTTTCTCGTAGTGAGATGGTGCGCTGGTATCCCATGCGAGTCACCTATGGTCGGGAGGAAAAAATAAAGGATGCGCTCGATGCTTTGGAAGTACGTAATTTCCTCCCCATGCAGCGACTGCGTGGATGGGTTGATGAAGACGGGGTACCTCATCAGAATATCGTTCCTGCAATCAGGAATCTGATTTTCGTAAATGCTAGTCAGCAAAGAATCACTGAACTGAAGATGTACAACAAGGATTGTCAGCCGTTACGGTATATGACGAATCCTTTTCCTCATGATGACAACGATTATCTTTTGACCGTTCCCGACCGACAGATGGAGAATTTTATAAAGGTCGCTACCGTCCAGGACGACCGATTGCTCTATCTCGATCCCAATGCCGACTTCCTAAGGAAACCAGGACAAAAGGTTCGTATTACTGATGGGGAATTTAAAGATGCTGAAGGTGTCATTAAGCGAATCAAAAATAACAAACGTGTAGTGGTAGAGATTCAGGGGGTTGCTGCCCTTGCCATCACCTTTGTTCCATCTATCTGGTTACAACCAATCGATTAATTTGTAAATATTTTAATATGAACTTTTGGAGCAGTGAGCGCAAAAGAGAATGTATTCTCATTTTGCCGAGTCGTGACAAAAGTGCATGATAAAACAAAGTAAATGAATTATCGTGCAAACCGAATGCAGCAAGCTTGCTTATTGCTGAGGTGCAGCCGATGATGCATAAATTAACACAGTGAATTTATGAATATAGCAGTAGCAGGAACAGGTTATGTCGGTATGAGTATTGCCACTTTGTTGGCACAGCATAATCATGTCATCGCAGTGGATGTAATCCCTGAAAAGGTGGAGAAGATCAACAACAAAATCAGCCCCATCCAGGATGATTACATCGAGAAGTATTTGGCAGAGAAGGATTTGGACCTTACTGCCACGCTCGATGGTGCAGCAGCCTATAAAGATGCTGACTTTATAGTGATAGCAGCCCCTACCAATTACGACCCACAGAAGAACTTCTTCGATACCCATCATATCGAGGATGTCATCGACCTCGTGTTGAGCGTCAATCCCGATGCCGTGATGGTCATCAAGAGCACCATCCCTGTGGGCTATTGCCGCTCGCTCTATGTCAAGTACGCCTTGAAGTTCTTGACAGACCCTGAACTGAAGGGCAAGAAGTTCAACCTGCTCTTCTCACCGGAGTTCCTGCGTGAGAGCAAGGCCCTCTATGACAACCTCTATCCCAGCCGCATCATCGTAGGTTATCCTAAAATTCTGCCTGCTGACCGCAATGCAAAGTGGGACGAGGAGAATGCCGCTATCACTGCCATTGGTAATCCCGAAGCTGAAGAGAAGGCCAAGACCTTCGCAAACCTTCTCCTTGAAGGTGCCATCGGTCCAAGTAAGGATGCGCAGCCCACATCTTCCATCTTACCTCTTACATCAGACATCGACAAGGGTATCCCTTGTCTCCTCATGGGCATGACCGAGGCCGAGGCCGTGAAGCTCTTTGCCA
>CAZIKA010000043.1:0-17447 GCA_964539705.1 uncultured Prevotella sp.
TCGGGTCTTTGGGGTTGATACACATAGCGGTATCACCCATAATAGTCTCAGGACGGGTAGTAGCAACCACAGCGTAGTAGCCCTTAGCGTCCTTGTGGATGACGTTGCCTGAGTCCTCCGGATTTTCCGGAATATCCAGATTTTCCGGATCAGCAACATAATACTTCAGATGGAACAGATGGCTCTGCTCCTCTTTATAGATAACTTCTTCGGTAGAAAGGGCTGTCAGCGCCTTGGGGTCCCAGTTGACCATACGGAGACCACGATAAATCAAGCCCTTGTTATAGAGGTCAACAAACACCTTGATAACACTCTCGCTACGCTTCTCGTCCATTGTAAAAGCGGTACGGTCCCAATCGCAGCTGGCACCCAGACGGCGCAACTGCTTCAGAATGATGCCTCCATGCTCGTGGGTCCAGTCCCAAGCATGCTCCAGAAACTGTTCACGAGTAAGATCACGCTTCTTGATACCCTGCTCAGCCAGTTTCTTTACCACCTTTGCCTCTGTAGCGATAGAAGCGTGGTCAGTGCCAGGCACCCAACAAGCATTCTTGCCCTCCATGCGGGCACGACGTACCAAAATATCCTGAATCGTATTGTTCAGCATATGACCCATATGGAGCACACCAGTCACATTGGGCGGTGGAATAACGATAGTATAAGGCTCACGGCCATCGGGCTTTGAGCTAAACAGTTTATTATCCAACCAATACTGATACCATTTTCCTTCGACCTCTTTTGGGTCGTATTTGCTAGCAATTTCCATACCTATTTAATAATGCTTTCTCTAATTTGACTGCAAAGGTACTAATTTTTTCCAAATGACACAAAAATTTTGCAGTATTAAAAAAGAATTTGTACCTTTGCATCAGATAATTGATTTATATCTGCCCAAAATGCATACAAGAGAAGAACAAATGAAGGCTTTCGGTCGTCTGTTGGACGTGCTCGATCAATTGCGCGAGAAATGCCCTTGGGATAAGAAGCAAACCAACGAAAGCCTGCGTCCCAATACGATAGAAGAAACTTTTGAACTCTGTGATGCTATCATGAAAGATGACACACATGAGATTATGAAAGAACTTGGCGACGTACTCATGCACACCTGCTTCTATGCCATGATTGCCCGCGAGAAGGGACAGTTTGACATTGCAGACGTGCTCAATACGGAAACAGACAAACTGATATTCCGTCACCCCCACGTCTACCATCATAGTCAGGTGGGGGAGCCTGAACCCAAGCCCCTACCCTACGTACCGGAAAACGACCAGAGCACGGATGAATTCTCAAAGGCAGAGACGAGCGGTGAAGTGCTGAAGAACTGGGAGCAGATCAAGCTGAAGGAGAAAGACGGTAATAAGACCGTGCTCTCCGGTGTGCCCTCTGCCCTCCCCTCACTCATCAAAGCCTATCGCATACAGGACAAAGCACGCAATGTGGGCTTCGACTGGCAGAAGAAAGAAGATGTTTGGGACAAGGTACACGAGGAGTTAGCTGAGTTGGAAGCTGAGTTGGCTAAGGAAGACAAGGAGAACTCGACTAATGAACTGGGCGATTTCCTCTTCTCCGTCATCAATGCAGCCAGACTCTACCACCTAAATCCCGATGATGCCCTGGAGCGTACGAACCGGAAATTCATTGACAGATTTAATTATATTGAAGCCCACAGCATTCGTGCTGGGAAGCCTCTTACGGAAATGACCCTGGAGGAGATGGACACACTCTGGAACGAAGCCAAGAAGAACGAATCTAAAAAACATTCATAAAGATGAAGAAGACTTACTTTTTTCTCGTTATAGCCGTCATCCTTTTTATCACTGGATGCGGAAACAGGAACACCCAGCCAGCAGTTTCAGACAGCGAAGAGCAGACGAGCTATATCCTTCGAGATAGCGCTATATACGGATTTTGCGCAGAGGGTTCTGCGATGAACACCCTTCAGATTATCACTGATGCTGGCGACACAGTCACCGTAAGTACTGCTAGGGCAAAAGATAAAGACCATGTATTAGGCGGTTATGCCATTGGTGATGAGATTGCTCTCATTGCTAACGCAGATACGACAGAAGCCCTTTTAGTCATCAACAAATCAATGCTCAATGGTGACTGGGTAATGCCCAATCCTCTTGACGGCAGCAACGAGACAGGTGTCAGGATCTTACGTGGAGGCGTAGCTGAAAGCATCGACCAAAGCAGTATCATCTACAAAACCTGGCGAATCTTCAATGGCAAGCTCCAGTTCACCATTACCCGCGAGGACGGTATTGATGTGGAGGAATACCTTGTATATGACATCATTAAGCTTACAGCAGAATCGCTTGTCTTACGGTCGACCGACGATGACAAGGAATTGTTTGAATACACCCGTCCGGGCGGTGAGGAGTATACAGAGAAAGACCTGAACGGCATCGTGCTTGACGAGGGTTATGATGACGAATTTGACATGTAACTTGACATGGAACCATTTCGCATTCATATCCTAGGTTGCGGAAGTGCACTGCCCACCTTACGCCATATGCCTTCCATGCAGGTGGTGGAATGCCGTGGCAAGCTCTTTATGGTTGACTGCGGTGAAGGTGCACAGATACAGTTGAGACGTTCTGGTCTTTCGTTTGAGAAGCTGGGACATATCTTTATCACGCATATCCATGGTGACCACTGCTTCGGGCTCATTGGTATTATCAGCACATTTGGGCTGTTAGGCCGTACTGCCACCCTCCATATTCACGCACCGAAAGAGCTAGAGCCCATGTTGCAGGCACAACTCGACCTATTCTTCAATTACGACATTGGCTATCAAGTTGAGTTTCATGCTGTTGACACAACCAAGCAACAAGTTATTTACGAGGATCGTTCACTAACAGTAGAGACCATTCCCCTAGAACACCGAATGCCCTGTGCTGGCTATCTGTTCCGCGAAAAGCCATCGCTCCCACATATCCGCCGCGATATGATTGATATGTATGGCATCCCTGTATCACAGATAAACAACATCAAGGCCGGACAGGGATATACACTTTCCGACGGCACAAACATCCCACATGAGAAGTTAGTAACGCCTGCCGACGCCCCCCGTGCGTATGCTTACTGCTCCGATACGCGTTATATTCCAGAGTTGTATAAGAGGATAGAAGGCATCAACACCCTGTATCACGAGAGTACCTATGCTGAGGACAAGAAAGACAGTGCCACAAAATACTGTCATTCAACGGCCAGACAGGCTGCATTAGTTGCTAGGGAGGCCAAGGTCAAGAAATTACTCTTAGGCCACTACAGTGCCCGCTACAATGACGAAAACATCCTGTTGGACGAGGCCAAGGAAATATTCCCGAATGTTTTCCTGACTAACGAGATGCAGGTAATTGACGTGTAAAACTAAAATTTTACTGCAAAAAATTTGGACGTTTCAAAAAAATAGCCTATCTTTGCGCCAAATATACAATTGAATGCGTATGCTGAAAAAATTACACATACTAGTTGCAGCCGCAATTTTAACTTTGTCTATTCCTTCCTATGCAGTCACAATGATGTCGGAAATGGGAATAGCAGAGCAAGTTGAGGATCAGGCACCAACAATTTCCATTGATAAGAACACCATTACGGTGCAAGGAGGCAGCGGAATGGTACTGGAGGTCGTTTCACTCACAGGCAGAGCTGTTGCTTCTTATAAGATTGACAGTCCTGTACAAAGAATAGAATTGAACCTGTCCAAAGGTTGCTATATTCTGAAAGTTGGCAAGACTGTACGTAAGGTAACACTTCGCTAATTATTTCAGACAGCAACGAAAAACCATACCAATGCTCAAGGTGTCGATGACATCTTGGGCACTTTGTTTCTGAAAGAATAAACCTAAAGCGTTTTTAAACGTCAAAAGATATAAGATAACGATGCAGGTCCATGACGACGAACAACTGAAATCGCTCATTAAAGACCCCAAGACGCGAACGAGGGGCTTTGAAATGGCGGTGCGTCAATACAGCGAACAGCTCTATTGGCAGGTGCGCCGTTTCGTACTGACTCACGAGGACAGCAATGATGTGCTGCAAAATGCTTTCCTCAAAGCATGGAACTCCCTAGATTCATTCCATGGTGACTCGAAGCTCATTACTTGGATGTCGCGCATAGCCATCAATGAAGCATTAGATTTCCTGCGTCGCCAGAAGAATCATAACGCCATCAGTACCGATGACGTAGACTCAGGCATCGCCAACCAGCTAATGGCAGACGATTATTTTGATGGTGATGAGCGTGAAGCGCAGTTGCAGCAGGCTATTGCCAGTCTTCCGGAAGTACAACGCACGGTATTCCTCATGCGTTACTACGATGACATGAAATATAGCGATATCAGTAAGACGCTCGGGACATCAGAAGGAGCCCTGAAAGCTTCTTATCATATAGCCGTAAAAAAAATAACAGAGTTTTTTAAGCGATTCGATTAAACCACATAAGATATTATACGTCAGATAATAAAATAAATGCTATAAAATGAGTAACGAAGAAAAATATCTCCAAAGCAAGATGGGTACAAAGAACCCATTTACCGTGCCCGAAGGATACTTTGACACGCTTACAGAGCAAGTGATGCAGCGCCTGCCCAAACAAGAGGAATCTGTGGAGCATGAGCAGCAGAAACGCCCTGCCATCGTGCGTATGCTTCGTCCGCTGCTCTATGCAGCTGCCTGCCTTTGTATCGGTATCTTTGGTGTAGGTATCTATCAGCATCTCGACAACCAGACGGCTGAGGGTGTTCCTGTTATCTCACATGTAGGCACTACGGTAGAGTATAACGACACCTATATTGAAGAGGCAACCGACTATGCGATGTTCGATAATCAGGACATCTATGCCACGTTATTGGCAGATATGTAAAAAGAAGGAAAGGGAATGAGTATGAAAAGGATGTTTTTGGCAATTGCGGTATTGACTTTCTGTCTTATCGCCAACGCACAGGATGACAAGAAGTTCACCCCTGGTAAATTCTCACCCGAGAAATTTGATGCTGCCCTCCAGCATTACATCACCAACGAGGCAAAGCTAACGCAGCAGGAAGCCCAGAAGTTCTTCCCTGTTTACCGTGAGATGCAGGTTAAGCAGCGTCCACTTTTTGACCGTCAGCGCAAGTTGGTTACAGAGCAGCCTCAAGACGAGGCCTCTTCACTTAAGGCCATTCGGGAGCGTGATGATATTGACATCGAGATGAAACGCATCCAAAAAACTTATCATGAGCGTTTCCTTGAACTCCTGCCAGCTTCTAAGGTGTACAATATTATCAAGGCTGAGGATAATTTCTATAGGAACATGTTCCGCAGATTCAACCACGGGCAGAGGAATTTCAACCCCATGAACAATCCCATGAGGCAAAGGAACAACAACCAGAATCAGAAATGAGGTTTTGAGAACACCTCATCATCACGACCTAAAAGCGTTGAACGTACAAGCGATTCGCTCATAGGACGCCACGAAGAAGAAAACCTGTTAATAAGGACTTCTTCGTGGCGTTCTTTTATTTTGTATGTTCGTTTCATGGCGATGACCATATTGGTATCAACCTTTTCCAAAAATAATTCAAGCATTAGCGCATCGCTCAGCTTGACTGCTAGTGAGTCATCAGAAAGAAACAGCATCTGCGACTCCCCTCCCAACTCATTATTCACAGCTGCTTTCATATTGGCATCCATGAAATCCATCATATCCAACTTTGCATTCTTTGTCAGATAGGGCATGATAGAGTCTGGCATCGTACGAAACACATCACGGATAGTCTGAGCCGGAGAAACAAGGAATGAAAACTGAGCAATGAGAAATATGATAATACCTTTTTTCATTTTACTTTTTTACCTTTTTACTCTTTTACTTTTGTTTCGCCAATTGCATCATCATCACAGCTGACAGCCCCGCTGTCTCTGTGCGCAAGCGACTCTTTCCAAGATCTACTGATACGAATCCTGCCTCAACAGCCATTCTTACCTCATCAATAGAGAAATCACCCTCAGGACCTATCAATACCAGCGCATCTTCATCAGCACTACCTTTGCGCAACTCGTCAAACAGATTCACCCTTGCCACCTCATCATAACAATGGGCTATATACCGACGACCCGTTGAATGACGCTTGACAAAAGTCTTAAAGTTCTCCAAGTCATTAAGTTGAGGCATATAAGCCTTACGGCTCTGCTTCACTGCCGACACGACGATCTTCTCTATACGCGGTAACTTCAACGAGCGTCGCTCAGAGAATTGACAATCCAGGAACGACAGTTCATCTATTCCTACCTCCACCGCTTTCTCTGTCATCCATTCGATGCGATCCATCAACTTCGTAGGAGCGATAGCCAGATGTACACATCCCTGCCACTGTCGCTCTTGGGGAAGCGACTCCACAATCTCGTATAGACAGTGTTTCTGTGAAGTCAATGTCACCTGTGCACGATAGAATGTGCCCTCACCATCCATCAGCATCATCTCGTCGCCTGCTGTCATGCGCAGCACACGCACTGCATGAACAGCCTCTTCATCAGGCAGTTCCGTCACGCGAGCCGCATCGGGTACATAGAAATAGCGTATTTCCTTCATGGATGTCGTCTTTTTATCTCATCGCGCAGCTGCGATGCCAGTTCGAAATTCTCGTTCTCCACAGCATGTTCCAGTGCCATCTTCAGACGCGGCAGATCCATTGTGTTTATAGGAATGGCTATACTCTGCGACTGCTCATCATAAGGGAAGCACTGACGCTCAAACAAGTTGTCTTCTATATACAGAGGAATCTTAGATATCAGACTCAACAGCACAGCATCACTCATACGTAGACGCACGGAATCACCCAGTTCATTCATCAGCACGACCTGATACTGTCCTTCAAAGAGTCCGCATATCATCATCTCATACGATGACGGCAACAGACTGAGCAATGTTTCAGGCAGCATATTCCTACAGCCTCTTGGATTGGCTATACGCAACTGTAGTTGCTGCGTCATAGCCTCATCGCACACCACTGAGAGAGCCTGATGGCGTTCCATGTCTGTGAGAACTATCACAGCCATCCCTTCGCCACCAACAACCTGTTGCAGGTTCTCAAATCTCAACAACGTGCGCTTCATCCCTTCTTACTTTTTTTTCTCAGGATTGAAGACAAGTGCAAACGATATGCCTACCACCAATGCAAAGGCAGCAAAGATAAACCAGCAAGTTTGCCACTCGCCCATCATAAAGCCGTTCTCTTCATGGCAGAAGCTATTAACAATAGCGCCAGCAGCCAGTGTACCAATCGTGGCACCAATACCGTTGGTCATCATCATAAACAGTCCCTGTGCCGAAGCCTTGATAGAAGGCTCGCACTCCTGGTCTACGAAGATACCGCCAGAAACATTGAAAAAGTCGAAAGCTACGCCATAGACAATACACGAAAGCACAAAGAGCAGCACACCGGGCATGGCGGGATTACCCACGCCGAAGAAACCGAAGCGGAACACCCAGGCAAACATTGACATCAGCATCACTACCTTGATTCCGAAACGCTTCAGGAAGAACGGAATCATCAGGATGCAAAGAGCCTCGCTGATTTGCGAGATAGAAGACAGCAGTGTGGCGTTATTAGCAGCAAAAGACTGCGAAATAGCAGGATCTGGATTACCTTGGAAACTGGTGATGAACGGTACAGCATAACCGTTAGTTACCTGCAGGCACATACCCAGCAGTGCTGAGAAGATAAAGAACAGGGCCATCTTTTTAACCTTAAAGAGTTTGAAGGCACTTAGTCCTAACGAGTCGGACAACGACACGTTGGTCTTTTTCTCTATCCTACACTCAGGCAAAGTCATGCAATAGGCAAAGAGGACAATGCTCAAGAAGCCAGACACGAAGAACTGCATATGGGTGTATTGGAACTTGAATGCATTCTCGCCCAACGTAAGGCCAAAGCCCGACTCATCGAAGTATGCACAATTTACGAACCACATCGTGGCAATGAAGCCGACAGTTCCCAACACACGAATAGGCGGGAAATCCTTTACCGTATCAAAGCCTTCTTTCTTCAATAAAGTAAAGGCCGTTGTATTGGCCAATGCAATGGTGGGCATATAGAAGGCCACGCTCACTGTGTACATCGTCACAAACATGCTGGCACTAGGACTGCCCTGAGCCCCCATCCACCAGCAGCAGAGCATTGCAGCACCAGCTACCATATGACACAGGCCAAGTAACTTCTGTGGCTGAATCCACTTGTCAGCCACGATACCCATCAAAGCAGGCATCATGATAGACACTATTCCCTGAATAGCATAAAACCAAGGAATCAACTCCTTACCGAAAGTGGTAAAGATATAGTTACCCATACATGTCAGGTATGCGCCCCACACGGCGAACTCCAGAAAGTTCATCACCGCCAAACGTACTTTCGTATTCATAATCGTATAGATTTTTAGTTTCTTTATTCTATTACCTTATTATTATAATATGCCCTAAGCATTCCCTCTTCATCGCGTTGCAGGCAGACCTGTCCGCCTAGCCACTCAGTGTTCGGCAACTCATGTACCAACGAATACCAGTTCGTTGCCACGCCGTCTTGGATCTCCACCACCGAGAGACTCAATATGGATTTGTCCTCCAAGACTATCTGGTTCGAAGCTATCTTCCTTAATTTCTTCATATCGCTTATCATGGAAACGTATCAATTGGATATTATTCATGAACAGCAGTCGTGTGGTTGTTGAGCGTTCATGACCACCGCCTAGATAGAAATAGCCTCTCAGACGTTTGACAGTATGATTCTCGTAAGCAGGAATACGCATCTGCGTCAATCCTCCCGACGAGAAATACGTGTAACGACTGATAGTGGTATCATTATCATAGGTCATTGCTATGTAAACCACCGCTGTGCGCGTTCCATCCTGAAACATATAATCGGAAAGGAACTGCAACAAGAAGCTATCACCAGAATGGAAAGCCGAGTCGACCTCTACTTCAAAGTTCCATATGTTATATGGCGGTATGGGTGTCAAAGCATATGCGGACCTATCTGCCCATATATTAGCAGTATCTCCAGAAGCGCTTAATGAGGCAAACTTGCCTATCTCGCCTTCTGTAGCGCCCAGCCCTAATGCTTGTCCTTCCAAGCGTTCTGCCACCCGTTTATACATATCTGTGAAGCGGTCTGCCCTACGATAGTAATAAACCAGCGACGAGTCGAACTCCTCCTGCGTCACGCCATGCTTCTTCATTGCAGCCTCAATAAGAAGTGCCTGCTGATAGTTGCGTTCCTCATAAGAGCCATCCATCTGACTGGCCATAGCTCTCGCCATGTGATAGTCCACAAGGATATCCTCCATGTCGTCAGGTTGGATATATTGACTAGGCGTGCTTGGTTTACAGCCTATCAACGACACCACCATTCCAACTATTATCAGCAGCTTACTCTTCATTGTTTCTTTAATGAGAGTTGTCCAAGCTCTTTTCTGAAAAAGAGCAGCAAAGCGACGACACCGACACTGATACTTGAATCAGCGAAGTTGAACACCGGACTGAAGAAGATAAACTCCTCACCGCCATAGAACGGGAACCAGTCAGGGTAAGTGGTCACAATCAGCGGGAAATAAAACATATCCACGACCCGCCCCATCAAGAATGACTCATAGCCGTTGCCAAAGCCTACAAACTGGCTCACGTGTCCTATCGCAGACACATCGAAACAGAGTCCGTAGAACATACAGTCAATCAGGTTGCCCGCAGCACCGGCAAGGATCATCGATAAGCATACGATATAGCCCCACCTTACATTTGGTTTGCGTGCCTGTTGCCAGATATAGTAGCCTAAAAAGCCGATAGCCACCACACGGAACAACGACAGCAACAGCTTTGAACCTATCTGCATACCGTAGGCCATACCATTGTTCTCGATAAATGCGATATAGAACCAATCCGTAATGCGGATGCTCTCATGCAGTTCCATGTGGGTCTTCACCCATATCTTGATAAACTGGTCAATAAGGAGTATGGCGATGATCAGTATCACCGCCAAACGTCCTTTTGTAATTATTTCCTTAGCTCTACTCACTTCTTTTGTTTTTCCATTTGCTTTGACTCCACGCTCAATGTAGCGTGAGGCACGGCACGCAGACGCTCTGCAGGAATCAGTTTGCCTGTGATGCGGTCAATACCATAGGTCTTATTCTCTATACGCACCAGCGCAGCCTTCAGTCCTTGAATGAACTTCTGCTGACGTGCAGCAAACTGAATCAGGTCTTCCTTCGACTGTGTAGCACTACCCTCCTCCAATGCTTTGTAGGTGGGTGAAGTATCATCTACATCATTAGAATCCTGATTCGTCAGCGATGCCATCATCAGATCATAATCACGTTTGGCCAATGCCAACTTCTCATTAATTATCTGACGGAACTCCTCGAGTTCCTCGTCAGTGTAGCGTGTTTTCTCCGCCATAAGTCTTAAGATTTAGTTATAGTAATGTTTAATGTAAATTCATCAAATTCTACTGCCTGACCATCATTGGCTTCGAGTTTAATCTCATCAGCCAGTACCTGACGGGCAATATAGTCGCCAAAAGCCTCAACAGCCTTCGTAGCGGCCTCATTAGGTTCAATAGAAACACAAATGCGATCAGTAATTTCCAATCCGCTCTTCTTACGGATATTCTGAATACGGTTCACCAGCTCGCGAGCCATACCCTCGTTGCGCAGTTCATCAGTCAGTGTGATGTCGAGAGCTACAGTCAGGTTACCCTCGTTGCCTACCAGCCATCCGGGGATGTCCTCGCTGATAATGTCTACATCGACAGCCTCAACCGTGAGATCCTGTCCTTCCACATTAATCATGATGGTGCCTTCCTTCTCCAGCTGAGCAATCTGTTCCTGAGTGAGAGCATCCATCTGAGCGGCAACACCCTTCATCAGCTTACCGAACTTCTTACCCATGGTACGGAAGTTACACTTCACCTTCTTCACCAGGATGCCCTGACCCTCTACGAACTTCACGTCCTTCACGTTCACTTCCTGTAGGAAGATCTGCTTCACGCTCTCAATAGCTACGCGCTGAGCCTCGTCCACAGGAGGAATCATCAGGGTCTGCAGAGGCTGCTTCACCTTCAGGCTCTCCTTACGACGCAGAGCCAGTACGATAGTCGTAATACGCTGGGCAATCTCCATACGCTGCTCCAAGTCTGCATTCACCAGTGCCATATTAGCTACAGGGTATTTTTCCAAGTGCACACTATCCAGCTCACCACCCATATCCGTATAGATACGGTCAGCGAAGAACGGAGCGAAAGGAGCCAACAGCTTTGATACAGTCATCAAGCACTCATACAGCGTCTGATAGGCAGCCAGCTTATCCTCGTCCATCTCCTTACCCCAGAAGCGCTTCTTATTCAGACGCACATACCAGTTAGAGAGGTCTTCGTCCACGAACTTATCTATCAGTCGTCCAGCACGTGTAGGATCATAGCCGTTCATCTCTTCCTCTACGCCTTTCACCAGTGAGTTCAGGCAAGAGAGAATCCAACGGTCGAACTCAGGACGCTTCTCCACAGGAATCTGCGGAGCCTTAGGATCAAAGTCATCCACGTTGGCATACATCGCAAAGAGCGAGTATGTATTATATAAGGTACCGAAGAACTTACGGCTGATCTCTGCCACGCCCTCTGGGTCGAACTTCAGGTTATCCCAAGGCTCCGAGTTGGTCATCATGTAGAAACGTACGGCATCAGAACCGTATTTCTCAATCATCTCGAAGGGGTTCACCACGTTACCCACATGCTTTGACATCTTGTTGCCCTTGGCATCGAGCACAAGACCGCTTGAGATAACATTCTTGAAAGCTACAGAATCAAAAATCATCGTAGCGATGGCATGCAGAGTGAAGAACCAACCACGAGTCTGGTCCACGCCCTCGTTGATGAAGTCGGCAGGGAATGCCTTCTTCTCGTCAATGAGCTCATGGTTCTCGAACGGATAGTGAATCTGAGCGTAAGGCATAGAACCAGAGTCGAACCAAACATCAATCAGATCGCTCTCACGCTTCATAGGCTTACCCGATTCAGAAACCAGCATGATATAATCTACATAAGGACGGTGCAGATCAATCTTGTCGTAGTTCTCCTTCGACATATCGCCAGGCACAAAGCCCTTCTCCTTCAGCGGGTTGCTTGCCATTACGCCAGCAGCCACTGCCTTCTCTATCTCGTTGTAGAGCTCCTCTACACTTCCGATGCACATCTCCTCGCCATCCTCACTACGCCAGATAGGCAATGGAGTACCCCAGAAACGTGAACGACTCAGGTTCCAGTCGTTCAGGTTATCGAGCCAATTGCCGAAACGGCCGGTACCTGTTGACTCAGGCTGCCAGTTGATGGTCTTGTTCAGTTCGCTCATACGCTCCTTCATCGACGAACTCTTGATAAACCAAGAGTCGAGAGGATAGTAGAGCACGGGCTTATCTGTACGCCAACAGTGAGGATAGTTGTGCACATGTTTCTCTATCTTAAAGACCTTTCCGTCGGCCTTCAGGTCCATACAGATTGAGATATCCAGTGTCTCGTCCTTGTCGGTGAGGTTCTCATCGTAGGCGTTCTTCACGTAGCGACCGGCATACTTGCCCCACTTCTCCACGTCAACATACTTGCTTACAAAGTCTGCATCAAGGTCTTCAATCACAAAGTACTTACCCTGCAGGTCAACCACAGGACGCTCAGCGCCCTTCTTATCGATCAATACGATAGGACAGATGCCAGCCTTCTTAGCTACAAAGGCGTCGTCAGCACCGAAGTTAGGCGCAATATGCACGATACCCGCACCATCTTCGGTGGTTACATAGTCACCGGGAATCACGCGGAAGGCATCGCCCATAGGCTTAATCATGGGCAGCAACTGCTCGTATTCCATACCTACCAGGTCTGTACCTTTATAGCGACCTACCACACGATAAGGCAGGAACTTCTCACCTTTCTTATATTCGGGCATCTCACCGCCGTCGGTAATCTCGGCAGCGGTATCGAAGTAAGCTGCCACGCGAGCCTCAGCCATCACAACGGTGATCTTTTCAGCGGTATAAGGGTTATAAGTCTCTAGCGCCACATAGTCAATCTTCGGACCTACGCAGAGTGCCGAGTTAGCGGCCAGAGTCCAAGGCGTGGTGGTCCAAGCCATGAAGTAAAGGTCTCCCCAATCTCCGGACACTCCGGATAATCCGGATTTTCCAGACTTCACACGGAACAGTGCTGTGCAGGTAGTATCCTTCACATCGCGATAACAACCGGGCTGGTTCAACTCATGTGAAGAAAGACCTGTACCGGCAGCGGGGCTGTACGGCTGAATGGTATAGCCTTTATAGAGCAAGCCCTTGTTATAGAACTGCTTCAACAACCACCACAGGGTCTCAATATACTTGTTATCATAAGTGATATAGGGATTGTCAAGGTCTACGAAGTAGCCCATCTTCTCCGTCAGCTCACGCCACTCAGCGGTGAACATCATCACGTTCTCACGGCACTTCTTGTTGTAATCCTCAGTAGAGATATACTTCTCACTCTCCTTGTTATCAATATCGGCCTTGGTGATTCCCAGTTCCTTCTCCACACCCAGCTCTACAGGCAGACCGTGGGTATCCCAACCGGCTTTACGCTTCACCTGAAAGCCCTGCATAGTCTTATAGCGGTTAAAGGTATCCTTAATGCTACGAGCCAGCACATGGTGGATACCGGGGTGACCGTTTGCTGAGGGGGGACCCTCAAAGAACACGAACTGCGGACAGCCCTCGCGCTCGTCTATGCTACGATGAAAGATATCTTCTTTCATCCACTTTTCCAAAATGTCGTTGTTAACCTTCGTCAGGTTCAAGCCGTTGTGTTCGGCGAATCTCTTTGCCATATTTTATAAGTACTTATTTTATTTTTGACGTGCAAAGGTACGAAAAATATTTGACATAGCCAAAAAACTAAACTTATAATGTATTAAAAAATACTTATTGAACATTTTTGTATGTTTTTGAACTAAATTCCTAAGGTATTATTGAGTTTTTTTATTTACCTTTGCAAGCAATTTCAAATAACCTGATAAGAACTTAAAAACAATGGAAAGAACTTGGAGATGGTTTGGCAAGAAGGATAAGATCACTCTTGCACAACTGAGACAAATCGGCGTTGAAGGTATTGTAACAGCCCTGCACGACGTACCCCTGGGTGAGGTATGGACCCGCGAAAAGATTCGTGATTTGCGCGAATACATTGAAAGCTACGGTATGCGCTGGAGCGTGGTAGAATCACTACCTGTAGTCGAGACAATCAAATACGGCGGTCCTGACCGCGATCACCAGATTGAAGTTTACAAGGAGAGCCTCCGCAACCTCTCTGCCGAGGGCATCCACTGCATCTGCTACAACTTCATGCCTGTGCTCGACTGGGCCCGCACAGACCTGTTCCACAACAATCCCAACGGTGCCACTAACCTGTATTTCAACTATGCCGAGTTTGCTTACTTCGACATCTACATCCTCAAGCGCCCAGGTGCTCGCGAGGAGTGGGAGAAGTTCCAATTCCCAGAGGGTTGGGGCGAGGGCCGCAGCGTGATTGCCGAGTGCGACGATCTGGCCAAGACCATGACTCCTGAGAAGGATCACAAGCTGGTTGAGAATATCGTTATCAAGACCCAGGGTTTTGTCAGCGGTAATTTCAGCGAGAACGATGAGGCTCCCGTACAGAAGTTCCGTGAGTTCCTCGACCTCTACAAGGGCATTGACAAGGCACAGCTCCGTGCCAACATGAAATATTTCCTTGAGGCTATCATGCCCGTCTGCGAAGAGTGCAACATGAACATGTGTGTTCACCCCGACGATCCCCCTATCGAGATCCTTGGTTTGCCCCGTATCGTTCGTACCGAGGAGGATATCCAGTGGTTCCTCGATGCAGTACCCAACAAGCACAACGGCCTGACGTTCTGCGCAGGTTCACTCTCTGCCGGAGCCTACAACAACGTCGTTGAGTTAGCTAAGAAGTTCGCTTCACGCACTCACTTCGTTCACCTGCGTTCTTGCCACATATTCCCCAACGGAGACTTCACGGAGGCCAGTCACCTGGGCGGTCGCGCCGACCTCATCGAGCTCTGCCGCATCTTCGAAAAAGAGAACCCACAGCTGCCTATGCGTGTGGACCACGGTATGACCTTCACCGACGTTCCTGGCGGCGTGATGGATGAGTCCAACCACGGTCACAATGCTGGCTACACCCTTCTTGGCCGTATGTTTGCCCTTGGTCAGGTACAGGGTATTCTTGCTACCGTTGACCGCGAACTGGGCATCGAATACAAGCAGCCCGGATTCTTTGATTAAGAAGAAAGATAAAAACCTCATCATACAAGTATTTCCGCCCCCTGATATAGGAGGCGGAAATATTTTTATCGGCTGTTTAATAAACGGAAAGTTTATTTCACAAATCCTTTGTCGCGCCATTTCCCTGAGCGCCAACGGCGCATCAGGATGATGCCTCGGATATTCTCATCCAGTGCGAAGCCTATCCACATACCTACCAGTCCGTAGCCCAGGGGGATGCCAATCACGTAGCTCAGTCCCACGGCGATGCTCCATTGGAAGATGATGCCTATCACCACAGGATAGACGGCATCACCAGTAGCTCGCAGGGTGCCCACGGCAAAGATATTCGATGTGCGACCAATCTCCAAAAAGAAATCCACCACGAACACCCATACGCCCATCGCGATAATCTCCTCGTTGTCTGTAAAGGCGCTCAGCACGGCGTGGCCTGACAATGCCAGCAGAGCCGAGCCCGTCAGCGTGATAATCATCGACCAACGGAAGAAATAATTGCCCAGCACATAGGCCGCCTGATGTCGCTGTTGTCCCACGAGGTGCCCCACCAGGATGCCGCCGCCTTGCGTGATGCTGATGCAAAACAAGAAGACGAACGTGATCATATTGAAACAATAGGTACGGGCCGCCAGCGCCTCGTTGCTAATCTGATTGATGAAATAGGTGATCACCACCTGCGACAGACTATACGAGATATTCTCGCTCATCGCCGGCACGCCTATCTTCAGCAGGTTGCCCAGCTCCTTCCAGGGCATCGGACGGAAATAGCTCAGGGGAAATCGTGGAATATGCACCTTGAAATGGATGGCAGCCAGCAGCACCATAGCCACTGCCCTACTCGCTGCAGTAGCAATGGCGGCACCCTCCACACCCAGTTGCGGACAGCCTAGACGTCCGAATATCAGGGCATAGTTGCCAATGATGTTCAGCACGTTCACGATACCCGTCACCACCATTGGATACACCACCTTGTCGGCACTACGCAGTGAGGCCGAGAACGTGAGCGAAAGCGCCTGGAAGAACGACAGCGCACCTGTTATCTTCAGATAAACCACCCCATCGCCCATCAGCTCCGGTCTCAGTCCCATCAGTTGCAGCAGGGCCTCAGCCTTAAAAAACAACAAGGCACTGACGGCAGTACCAATCATCAAGTTCACCACCAGCGCCATACCCACCACCTGCACCAATCGCTTCCTCAATCCGGCACCGATATACTGTGCACAAAGGATGGCAGCACCCATCGAGAAGAACTGATATACCAGGAATACCAGCGATATCAACTGATTGTCCAGTCCCACCGCCGCCACGCTGTTATCGCTATAGTGACTCAGCATCACGGTGTCCACAGCACCCAGCAGCATTACCAGTGCCATCTCGATAAACACTGGTATGGTGAGCACTTTCAGTTGTCTTTTCAGGGATTGTTCAGCCATCTCTTTTCGTTTCGAGCTGCAAAGGTAGCAAAAAAAATCCAGGTACACAAAAATCCCAACCACATCGCTGCGATTAAGAAAAATTTGATATTGAAACTACTTTTTTGTCAAAATCCTTGGATTTCGATGAAAAATTTTGTATCTTTGCAGTGTCTATTAGATGACAAAGCTGAATGGGCATACCATCTAATGGACAGTGGACAGTAAAGACAGTAAAAAACGTAAAAGTCTTCGCGTACGTACACATATACGTACGCGAAAGGTTTCTTTAATTTCACTGTCCATACTGTCCACTGTCCAAGAATTGAAAGTAACCCATTTACGGGTGCTAAACAGCCTATTTAGGATTCTAAACAGCCTACTTACGATAGCTAAATGGGCTGTTTTTGAATGCCGAATGGCATACTTATCAAAATTTAATGGAAATAATCGGAAATTAAAGGCAAGAAACGGAAGGTTTTAACAAAATATTTTGTAACTTTGCAGTGTAAATACAACGGACCAATAAACAAACAAATAAATATGAAACTGAACGACATTTTCTCTGGCAACTACAATGCTGCAGAGTGGGAGCAGAAAGGTTATGAGCTCCCAAAGTTTGACATCAAAGCGCTTCGTGAAAAGACAGCAAAGGAGCCTACATGGGTACACTTCGGAGGCGGTAACATTTTCCGTGCCTTCCCCGCTGC
>CAZIKA010000044.1:0-1177 GCA_964539705.1 uncultured Prevotella sp.
TGATACGAAACAAGGAAATTGGGGGAGAGGTGTTTTTCCCCCCTTTTTATTTGTATAAATGCAGAAAATTATGTATCTTTGCAGAAAAATTAGAAAGGAAAAATGGCAGACGAACAAATCATGAATCCGGAACTGCTCAGACAGCAGGAACTGATGAGACAAAGGGAGGGTGAAAATGCCCAGATGATGCAGGCTCAGATGGGGGCTGTGGCAGGTGGCGTGCCCTGTCCGAAGTGTGGCACTATCAACGAGCCAGATGCCGACTACTGCGCGCTTTGCGGTGCATTCTTGCATACGGGCGTGTGTCCGAACTGCGGTAGTGAGATAGATCCCGATGCCGACTTCTGTGAGGCGTGTCATCACTATATCCGCACGGATGTGTGCTCGTTCTGCGGAGCCAGTTTTAGTGAGATGGATGCCTACTGTCCGGAATGCGGTCAGCCAAGAGGTGGCATCGTATGTCCTGCCTGTCATACGCTGAACGACTTCTCGTTCTGTAAGCAGTGTGGACGTCCGTTGACGGAGCAGGCCAGGGAGATGCTGGCACAGGTGCGCCAGATGCCTGAGTATAAGGCGCTGGTGGCATTGGCTCAGGAGTACGATGAGCTGCAGATGCAGTTGCCATACGAGACGGAGGCTGACAAGGAGCGCGACGAGGAGCTTCAGGACTTGCGTCGACGCGTGCTCACCCTGTTGGCAGAAGATGTTAACCAGGTGGCTGACGTGAAGCCTACGCCCAAGCGTAAGCGCGTGACGAAGGAGGAACTTCAGGAGAGCAAGAATAGGAAACTGGATCAGATTGCTGAGCTGCTGAGCAGACTGGAGATACCTGCCGACACATCGCCAGCAAGGGTCAGAAACTACGCGATGGCACAGAAACCGTCGGGCGTGCGACTGGCGTGGGTATGCAACTACAAGCAGGCGCTGCATTCAAGCCCCTGTGGATGCGCAAAGCCTCAGATGGGTGGTAAATGGGTAATACTGGGTCATAATTCTAAACAGGAAATTAAGGACGATAAATAACGATGGCTGACGAGAATCTGGATAAGACCAATGTGCTTGTAGAACCAGGCGACGACGATAAGACGCTGATAGGTGGCGACAAGACCTTGATGGGGATGTCGGATGATAAGACGCTGATAGGTGGCGACAAGACCCTGATGGGGATGTCGGATGA
>CAZIKA010000044.1:1277-17416 GCA_964539705.1 uncultured Prevotella sp.
CGGATGATAAGACGCTGATAGGTGGCGACAAGACCCTGATGGGGATGTCGGATGATAAGACCTTGATAGGTGGCGACAAGACCCTGATGGGTGGCGACAAGACCTTGATAGGTGATGTTACCCAAAAGGGCTCTCTGGAGACCACGATGCGCCCAGGCGGTGCAGCTTCTTCGGTAGTAAATTCGAGCGATTCGTCGAATAATGTGTTCTCCCTGAAAGGCGTTGACTACGAGGAGGTGACCTGTCTGAGCGACAACTCCGGTGAGGCGCAGGTGTACTTGGTAGAGCGTGAAGGAAAGCAGTACGTATTGAAACTGTACTATCCCAACTTCGACATCAACAAGAAGTTGCTGCAGTTGGTACGCTCGTTCCAGTTTGAGATGATTGTTGACCTGCTGGACTTCGGACGTACCTATAAGGACGGTAAGAACCGATACTACGAGTTGATGGAGTACCTGAAAGGCGGCACGCTGAAGGATATCAGGATCAACGGCGACTTCAACCGCTTCCGCCGACTGGCACTTCAGGCAGCTGCGGCACTGGCCTACTGTCATAAGAACCACCTGCTGCACAAAGACGTGAAGCCAACCAACTATTTCTTCCGCGATGAGGCACAGCAGGAACTGGTATTGGGCGACTTCGGTATATCGTCAATCCAGGAGACGGAAGGAAAATCGTTCCGTACCACTCAGGCCCGCACGCCTATTTATGCTGCACCTGAGATGTACACTGACGTGATCGACGGCGTGGTGGAGATTACCTTTGCTGCCGACTTCTATTCGCTGGGTATGACGCTCTTCACGCTGTGGTTGGGCGAGAGCCCCATGAGCACCAATGAGCGTGCCATGATGAAGCAGAAGAACGAGGGTCGACTGCCTCGACTCAACGAGCTGCCCGACAAGGTGAAGCAGTTGATTCAGGGTCTGACATCGGTGAACCAGCAGACACGTTGGGGCTACGACGAGGTGGAGCGATGGTTCAAGGGCGAGGACGTGGCCGTAGATATCTCGTCACCCTTCCTGCGCTATAAGAGCTTCGTAGTAGACCCAGAGCGCAACCTCATTGCCGAGAACGTGAAGGAGCTGGTGCCCATGCTGATAGACAACGAGCAGCTGGCTACCAACTACCTCTATAGCGGACGCATCGTGCAATGGCTGGAGTCGAGCGGTAACGTGAAGCTGGCAACGGTGATCAAGGACATCCTGACGAACAGATATCCCACTGACCAGAAAGCAGGTTATATTGCATCATGTTTCGCAATGGATCCCACCATCAAGTATATTGATGTGAACGGACGCGAGTGTGAGGATGCAACGAGCATCGTGCTGACACTGCTCACGAACCAAGAGAAATATGCCCTGTTGCTGCTTAATCCCAACGACGCCCTGTTCCTGTGGCTCGAAGCCAGGGAGATGGGCGATGTGACCCGTCTGCGCTCTTACTTCCAACCCGATGTGGATGGAAAGATCAGCGTGTTCAGAATGGTCTATGAGTTGGATCCCAGCATCCCCTTCCTGACCCATCTGCCTTCGTCGTCGATCACAGAGATTGTGCATGACTTCGGCTACGAGAAGGTGCGTGAGGAAGACTGGCACGCCCTGTGCGACGGACGACTGCTGTCGTGGCTCTACTCTCATGCCGATATGGGCGTGTGCGAGGCCGTGAAGCAGCTCACCCTTGGTGCCGAGTATTCCCAAACACTGGCATACAAGGTGCTCTATCGTTTGGCACCGGATATCTCGTACGACCTGCGTGAGGCTAACTCACCAGAGAAGATAGGCACACTGTTGGCCTATGACCTGGTGCAGAACCAAAACGCTACTGAGGAGCAGCTAAAGGCATTGGCTAATGAATATATTGACCCCAATGAGCGCTTCCATTTCTATGCCAAGCAGCAGGGATGGTTGCGCCTGGTGGCAGAGGCTGACAGCTGCTTTAACCTGACCTCAGATGAGAACAGGGAGCGACTGAGTGCCTACGACCTGCGCACGGCATTGTATCGCTTCTGCAGGATTCTGGGTGGAAAGCCCGTCTATTTCCTGCCTAACGGCGTCTCACTGACCGACGGACGCGAGGTGGACAGCAAGAAACATCCGCAGATTAAGACGGAGATGCGCAACGGTGCATTCATGCAATGGATGTCGGTATTCTACCACGAAGACCCCAACCAGTCGTTTGAAGAGGAATACAGCTATGAGCGCGAACTGGAGAAGTGGGTGATGAAACTTGGTGAGTTGGATCCCCAGAACCTCTTTTTCCGCAGGTTCAGCAAGGCTATCGAAGAGACAAAGAGTCGTGTGAATATGGTGCGCGATGAATGGCTGTCGGCACGCTATAAGGAGCTGTCGTTTAAATTCGGATTCTACGGACTGACAGGTCTGTGGATGCTTCTGGTGCTGATATTCGGACTGGAAGACCGCAGCTATCTCTTCAAGCATCATCTGTTTACCCTGATCTTCCCGCTGGGAGGAATGACGGGACTGATTATCGCCGTGCGTGCCTATTTCCGTGGCTACGGTGCATTTGTGGCTATGCTCTTCGGCAGTATAGGACTGCTGTCGGCCTACGCCACCTTCTTCCTGCTGAGGGCGGTGGAGACTCATGTGCCGTCGTTGTTCCATCTGGCAGTGCTACTGCTCACCGTCGTCTATTTCTTCGTGGCTTGGTATACAGACTTGAGCCGTGAGCATAAGACCGACACGAAGTTCATCAACGACGCACTGAAGAGGGAAGATATCAAATCGACGCTACTGGAACCACTCTATTATACCTTCAAGACGAAGTCATCGAGATACAAATCCTCGCATTTCAGCGTACTTGATGAGGTGGACGATCATATCCACTCGTTATCGGGTGAGTCGGTTATCCACTATATACTGTGGTCACTGTTCACTATCGTCATGATCTGTGAGCTGTTCCTGCTCAGCCCTCAGTTGTTTGGCAAATAACAAAACTGAAACACTACAACAAGAATCTGCAGAATGAATTGTGAACATTGTCATAAGGAAAATCGAAGTATAGCCAAGTTCTGCAAATGGTGCGGACAGCCTCTGGTGTCGCAACATGTGCTTGACAAGCTGGTGGGCCTCACTGATGTGAAGAACCAGCTGAAGACGATTGTGGATACCTATGCCTATCTGCGTACGCGTAAGGACATTGGAGCGATACGCCTGTCGGTCAACAGCATCATCATGGGTGAGACCGGCACGGGTAAGACCATGCTGGCGGAAGTTGTCCGTGACTATTTCTGTCAACAGAAAATCATAGATAAACCCAAGTTGACCATTGTCGATGCCGTTGACTACCAGCGCTTTGTTGACCAGTGGGACGATAATATCAAGAAGGCAAAGGATGGTATCCTGTTCTTCGATAATGTACAGAAACTGTTGCCAGATAAGTACTCCAATCAGGTGAACCCGCTCGACAAGCTCTTTGTGGAGATGGATAAATGGGACGGTAACCCCATTGTGATACTGGCAGGTCTGCCTAAGGGCTTTGAGGAGTTCCTGGAGAACAATCCCGCTATCAAGAACCGCTTCAAGTACACCTTCCGGTTGCCCGTGCCCAACTGTCAGGAGCTCTGCGATATGGTGAAGTTGGAGCTGCGCGAGAAATACGGCATCTCTGGCTTCACGGAGGAGGCCGACAAGCAGTTGACGCGCTATTTCAAATATCAGATAAAGATCAAGGACGAGACCTTCGGCAACGCCCATCTGGCGATGAAGACTGCCGAGGATATCTTCTCGTCGTTTATCAGTAGAGGCGGCAAGGATGCCACCGTAGAGCGTGATGATATCAAGGGCTACGTGCCAGAGGAACGCACGCTCGACGATATACTGAAGGATATGGACTCCTTCATTGGCATGAACGGAGTGAAGCAGGCCGTACGCGAGATGGCATACGCCGTTCAGAACAGTATGCAGCGAGCTGAACGCGGGCTGGGAGAGGTACAGAAGATGTCGATGCACACCGTGCTGACGGGTAACCCGGGTACGGGTAAGACGACGATAGCGCGTAAGCTGGGCGAGATACTTGCTGCGATAGGCTATCTGGATTCAGGACATGTGGTTGAGGTAGACCGTTCGAAGATGGTGTCGCAATACCAAGGTGAGACGCCTAAGGTGGTCAATGAGCTCTGCGACAAGGCAATGGGTGGCATCCTCTTTGTCGACGAGGCCTACACACTGGCTCCCGTCAGTCAGACGGGTGATCGCGATGCGCAGGGTGCACAGGCTCTGGAGACGCTGATGAAACGCATGGAGGATGATCGCGATAAGTTCGTGGTCATCGCTGCTGGCTACAGGATGGAGATGGAGAACCTGTTCCGCATCAACCCAGGTGTCAGAAGCCGCTTCAACTATTTCCTCAATCTCGAGGACTATTCGCCTGAAGAATTGTTCCAGATTCTGAAGGTCTTCGCCAGCAAGAAACAGTATGTCTTCTCTTCGGAGGCAGAAGGACTGGTACGTAAGAAGATAGAGGAGATGTACGCGCAGCGCGACAAGGACTTTGCCAACGGACGCACCATGCGACAGCTCTTTGACGAGATATGCAAGCGTCAGGCAGGACGACTGCAGACGGGCGATACCTCGCAGATGACCAATGAGCAGCTGATGACCATCCAGGTGCAGGATATTCCATACGAGGCACCGAAAGCGGTTGATTGCTCTGAGTGTCTGAAGAAGTTCGATGGTATGGTGGGCTTGGAATCTGTGAAGAAAGAAGTTTCAAGTCTGGCTGCTTTCCTCACGCTACAGATCAAACGCGGCGAAATAAATACGTTCCAAGGCAAACATTATGTGTTTACAGGTAATCCGGGAACGGGTAAGACAACGGTGGCACGTATCATGGCTGATGTGTTCAAGACACTGGGCATCCTATCTAAAGGACAGCTTGTTGAGGCCGACCGTTCGAAACTCGTGGCAGGATACGCTGGACAGACGGCTATCAAGACCAACCAGCTCATAGATACGGCTATCGGAGGCGTGCTGTTTATCGACGAGGCCTACACGCTGAAGTCCAATGATCAGGATTCCTTTGGTGCCGAAGCGATTGACACGCTGTTGAAACGTCTGGAAGACGATAGGGGAAAGTTCATCTGTATCGTAGCTGGTTATACCGACCAGATGCACGACTTCATTGATACTAACCCAGGACTGAAGAGCCGTTTCACACAGACTATCCATTTCGAGGACTATACGCCTGACGAACTGACGCAGATCTTTGTCAACATGGCTACGGCGAAGAAGTTCGAGCTGGATGAGGCTATGCAGAAAGCCGTTCACCAGCAGTTCGAGCAACTCTATCTGCGACGTGACAAGAACTTCGGCAATGCCCGTGAGGCACGCCGCATCTTCGATCAGACGGTGGAGCGACAGAGTGAGCGACTGGTGAAGCAGATGAGCCAGCCTGATGTGCAGGTATGCGATGATGTGGCCGACGGATTCCTCTTCGAAGATATGTATCGTCTCACGGTGGAAGACCTGCCAATGGCAGAGAGCAGTGCAGCACGTCCGTTGGAAGAGGTGCTGGCAGAACTCGACCAGTTCATTGGTATGCGTGCCGTGAAGAATGCCATTCGTCGCTTGGCTGTACAGAGTATGTTTATCAAACAGCGTGCAGCACTGGGTGCTGGCAACGTACAGCAGATGTCGATGAACTTCGTGCTGACGGGTAACCCAGGTACGGGTAAGACGACGATAGCACGCAAGATGGGTGAGATACTCCAGGCGATGGATATATTACCCACATCGAAGGTCGTTGAAGCCAGTCGTGCAACACTCGTTGGTAAGTATATGGGTGAGACACCAAAGATTGTCAACTCAATGTGTGACAAGGCGATGGGTGGCATCCTCTTTATCGATGAGGCCTATACGCTCTCTGACCAGAACGATCAGTATGGCAAGGAAGCTATCGACACGCTGATGAAACGCATGGAGGATGATCGCGGTAAGTTCGTGGTGATTGTGGCTGGCTATCGTGATAAGATGGAGCAGTTCCTGATGATGAACGCAGGACTGGCCAGTCGTTTCACACACAAACTGCATATTGAGGACTACACGCAGGAAGAGTTGCTTGCCATCTACAAGCAAATGGCAGAGAAGGAGCAGTATAAACTGTCGCCAGGTGCCGAGTTCAAGGTGCTGGATGTGATTTGCCAGATGCTGGAGAACAAGGACGACTCGTTTGGCAATGCCCGCGAGATACGCAACCTGTTCGACGAAACCGTTCAGCAGCTCTCCATCCGTGTGTCGGAAATGCCTGCCGATCAGGTTACCAAGGAGACCTATCAGCTCATTGAGCCTGAGGATATCAAGGAAAAGAATTGAAAGTAAGATACAATGATCATTTGTCCGAATTGTAAAGAAGAGATTGACGACAACTCACGCTACTGTGACCAGTGTGGACAGGCGCTGCTCTATTGTGAACGGTGTGGTCGCGTAGGCTTGGGACGTCGCTGCACGTCGTGTGGTAGCATGATGATTCCTGCCGATGACTTCCAGATGCGTTTGGAGAGTGGTAACTTGAGTTTATCAACATCGGTATCGATACGACAGGCCACACAGCCAGGTTTCGTGACAAGTAGACGAAACGCTGTTACGAGTACGCGAGGCGGTGTCGGTATGGGCGGTGCGCAACCAGGTGGAGCGATGCCTCGTCTGATGCTGTTTAACGACTCGCTGGGTATCCGCATCATGGGTATCAACGGAGGAGTGATAGGTCGTAAACAGGGACCGTATGTGCAGTTCTTCCGTCAGCAGGGCTATGTGTCGGGCGTTCATGCACAGCTGATCTTCCATCCGGATACGGGTTGGAACATTGTGGATAAAGGCTCCTCAAACGGAACGAAACTCAATGACCATCGGCTTCAGCCTGAAGTGGAGATGTCAATCAAGAATGGAGATATTATCTCTATTGCCAATATAGTATTACAAGTAATTATCAACTGAATATATAATTATGTCATTTTTGCATATTTCAGCATCGAGCCGTACAGGTTGCGTCAGGACCAACAACGAGGATATGGGGTTGGTTGATGATGTGCTTGTACGCAATGAGACTTTTTCTGAGACCTTCGAAACAACACCCGATAATCGCCTGATGTTGGCTTTAGCCGATGGTATGGGCGGGCATAACTGCGGCGAGGTGGCCAGTAACGATACGCTTACCAATCTGCGCTTCTTCTTCAGAGACCTGCCTGCCACACTGGATAACGAGACCTTCTGTCAGTCGATGAAGGACTGGCTGAAAAGCATCTGTATGCTCATCGACTCAAAGGGAAAGTCACACGAGGTTTATCAAGGGATGGGAACAACGCTTGTGGGATTGATTTATTTCTCAGGCCGCTATTATTGGATAAACTGTGGTGACAGTCGTCTGTACCGTCTTCATGATGGTGTACTCCAACAGCTCACTACCGACCATTCGTTGAGCAATGTGCTGGGACTTTCTATACATTCCAGTCAGATAGTGAACTGCATTGGCGGTGGAAGCACAGACTCCTACCTTGATATAGAGTGCATCACTGAGCAGGTGGAGGCAGGCGATGTGTTTATGCTTTGTACCGACGGTCTTACAGATATGATTGGCGATAGTCATGTGCGCGACTTGCTCAAGCATGGTGTCGATGCCGATAAGTTGTGCGAGGCTGCCGAAGAGGCTGGCGGATATGATAATGTGTCAGTCATTGTAGTTAAAGTAACAGAGGAGTAGAAGAACTATGCCATTACGATTACCAGATCTGTTGCCCGCCATCGATATTCTGAAACGTGAGAATATCTTTGTGATGGACAACTCGCGTGCTCATGCGCAGGATATACGTCCGTTGAGAATCGTTATCCTGAACTTGATGCCGTTGAAGATTACCACAGAGACAGACTTGATTCGTCTGCTCTCAAATACACCTCTGCAGCTTGATATCAACTTCATGAAGCTGAAGAGTCACACACCGAAGAACACGCCGATAGAGCATATGATGATGTTCTATCGTGACTTTGAGTCGATGCGCAATGAGAAGTTCGACGGTATGATTGTGACGGGTGCTCCTGTGGAGACGATGGATTACGAGCAGGTGACCTACTGGGACGAGATAGTAGATATCTTCGACTGGGCTCGCACGCACGTCACCTCTACGCTCTATATCTGTTGGGCAGCACAAGCTGGGCTCTATCATTACTATGGTGTACCCAAGTATCCGTTGGAAAAGAAGATGTTTGGTATCTTCGAACAGCATCCTTTGCAGCCTAAGATGCCTATCTTCCGAGGTTTCGATGATTGCTTCATGATGCCGCATAGTCGGCATACTGAGGTGCGCAAGGAGGATATCCTTCAGCATCCGGAGTTGCAGTTGATTGCTGACAGCGAAGAAAGCGGCGTAAGTATTGTGATGGCGAGAAACGGACGAGAGTTCTTTATCACAGGACATCTGGAGTATGCGCCCAACACGCTCGATACGGAGTACAAGCGCGACTTTGGCATACGCGACGATGTGGAGATGCCTCGCAACTACTATCGCAATAATGATCCTACGCAGCCGCCTTTGGTGTCTTGGCGCGCGCACGCGAACCTTTTTTATAATAACTGGGTCAACTACTACGTCTATCAAGAGACGCCCTACGATATCAACAAGATTGAATGAGGCAACTGGAACTGTTGGCACCTGCCAAGAATCTGGAATGCGGTATCGCTGCTATCGATCACGGTGCCGATGCTGTATATATCGGTGCCGACCGCTTTGGCGCCCGTGTGGCAGCAGGTAATAGTGTAGCCGATATCGATGCGCTTTGTCAGTATGCCCATCAGTTTGGAGCACGCGTCTATGTGACAGTCAACACGATTGTCTATGATGACGAAATAGAAGCAACGCGCTCCTTGCTGAAACAATTGGCTGATATTCAGGTAGATGCCATCTTGGTGCAGGATATGGCAGTAGCCGAGATGGCTCGTGAGATGGGGCTTACCATCCACGCTTCTACGCAGACCGATAACCGTACTGCGCAGAAGGTGCGATGGCTCAGCGAACTGGGTTTCGCACGTGTGGTGCTGGCTCGTGAACTCTCTGCTGACGAGATTGCCGATATCCACAGACAGGTTCCCGATGCCGAACTTGAGGTCTTTATCCACGGAGCCTTGTGTGTCAGTTATTCAGGACTCTGCTATGCCTCGCAATATTGTTTCAACCGCAGTGCCAATCGAGGTGCATGCGCCCAGTTCTGCAGGATGAAGTTTGACCTCATTGATGTCGATGGTCAGGAGATAGGACATCAACGCTACTTCCTGTCGCTCAAGGATATGAACCAGAGCGAGGAGCTCTCGAAGTTGATTGAGGCTGGTGCTACATCTTATAAAATAGAGGGCCGACTGAAGGATATCGGCTACGTGAAGAACGTGACGGCAGCCTATAGCCAGTTGCTTAACGAATATATCAAGCATCATCCTACGGAATACAAGCGTGCTTCGAATGGCAGTTGTACCTATACGTTCAAACCCGACCTTCGAAAAACCTTCAATCGCGGCTACACCCATTATTTCCTCAACGGTAGACAGCCTGATATCGCCTCGTTTGATACGCCAAAGGCGATGGGTGAGTACGTGGGAATGGTGAAGGAGATACGCGGCAACTCGTTTAATGTGGCAGGTGTTGCTTCGTTCAGCAATGGCGATGGCCTGTGCTTTCTCAACAATAATCGCGAGCTTGAAGGCTTCCGTGTGAATAGGGTAGAGGGCAATCGTATTTTCCCGTTGAAGATGCCTGCCAACCTACGTCCCGGACTCCGACTCTATCGTAATAACGATGTGGAGATGGAACGCTTGCTGAGCCGACCCAGTGCTGAGCGTAAGATACCTGTGAAAATGTCTATCCGCGCTACCGATGACGGCTTTTCTTTGCAGATGGGCGAGGCGGTGGCTCATATCGTGGCAGAACATCAGGAGGCGCAGAAAGACCCACGCGAGAACATCATCCGACAGTTGAGCAAGCTCGGTGGTACGCCCTATGAATGTACGGAGGTAGATATTCCTGATGGATTTAACTACTTCATTCCCAGTAGCTTACTGTCAGAATTGCGTCGTCAGGCTGTTTCCATGCAGCAAGTACGCCGCTTACGAACCGTAAGTACGCCGCTTACGAACCGTAAGTACGCCACTTACGAACCGCAAGGTTATCACTTGCCCTATCTCTATAATGTGTCCAATCATCTGGCTCGTCAGTTCTATGATGCCCAGAACATCAAGGTGGCTGATGCCTTTGAGGTGAGTGAGCCCAAGCAGCGCCTGTTGATGCAGTGCCGTCATTGCTTGCGCTATGCGTTGGGATATTGTGTGAAGAACGGTGGACGCAAGCCTGAGTGGCACGAACCGCTGTCGTTGCGTCTGGGTGACGGCAGGCTCTTCCGCTTAGAGTTCGACTGTCGTCATTGTCAAATGAATGTTTATGCCGATGAGTAGACGTTGCACCATATTTGTTATCGGTATGCTGAGCCTGCTGTTCAGCAGTTGTTATCATCAGGAATCAGAGACATCAGATGCCTGGATAGTGACGGAGGAACAGATGGACTCTATCTCGTTCTACACCACCCATCACTATACTCAGAACTACAATTTCCTGGTTACTGCTGATAGTCTTTGGCTTGTGGCGCAACAGCCCTCAGAGTTTATTAGCGACATGATGGTTGACTCGTTAACCGTTTATCGTGGTGAACGATTGGTGGTAGCTGATATCATGACGCTACCTTCTGATACGATTGATTCGGTATGGGTTCAAGTAGCTCGAGACCAGCTTACAATAGGGTGGATACGCGAAAAGACGATGCTGCCAGGTGTGGCACCAGATAATCCTATTTCCCAGTTTATCACCTTCTTCTCCGACACCCACCTGCTTATCTTCCTGGCTTTTCTTGTCATCGTAGGGGCAGCCTATACCATCCGACTGCTTTATCGAAGAAAAGCCCGACTGGTGCATTTCAATGATATCCCCTCTATCTATCCTACGATGTTGGCTATTGCTGTAGCTGCTTCTGCGGTGTTCTATAGCACTATCCAGTTGGCTGATCCCGACTCATGGCGCCATTATTACTATCATCCTACGCTCAATCCCTTCTCTGTGCCCCTTCATCTGAGTCTCTTCCTGATGTCGGCATGGGCTCTGTTGCTGATTGCCATTGCTGCTGTCGATGATATTCGTCGTCATCTGTCGCTGAGCGAGTCGCTGGTTTATTGCTTGGGGCTTGCAGGTGTCTGTGCTATCGATTATGTGGTGTTCAGTATCTCGACGCTCTATTTCGTAGGTTATCCGCTTCTTGTGGCTTATATTTTCTTCGCCATCTACAGATATGTGCGTGCGAGTCGCGCTGACTATGTTTGTGGACAGTGTGGCGCAAGAATCCGGAAGAAGGGTATCTGTCCGCATTGTGGAGCAAAGAATGTCTGATAAAAAAAGGACCTCGAAAGGGTCCTTTTCTTTTTATTTGTTTTGAATAATAGGCTTCAGGAATTGAGGCGTATAGCCCTTCTTGCTCTTAGCGACCTCTTCGGGTGTGCCTTCGCTGAGAATCATACCGCCTTTTCGTCCACCTTCTGGTCCCATGTCGATGATATAGTCGGCCTGACGGATCACGTCGAGGTTGTGTTCAATGATGATAACGGTGTTGCCCCTATCTACCAATTGCTGAATGACCTGCATCAGTATGCGGATATCCTCGAAGTGAAGTCCCGTAGTGGGTTCGTCAAGGATATAAAGTGTCTTGCCTGTATCGCGCTTCGACAGTTCGGTAGCCAGTTTGATACGCTGGCTCTCACCACCAGAAAGGGTAGTGGAGGGCTGGCCTAATTTGATGTATCCCAAGCCAACATCCTGAATGGTCTTGATTTTGCGCAGGATATCAGGCACATTCTCAAAGAACTCCACAGCCTGATTGATTGTCATATCCAGTACGTCGGCAATAGATTTTCCCTTATAGCGCACCTCCAGTGTCTCACGGTTATAGCGCTTTCCGTGACATTCCTCGCAGGGCACCTGGATATCAGGGAGGAAATTCATCTCTATCGTCTTATAGCCATTGCCTCCACAAGTCTCACAACGTCCGCCTTTCACGTTGAACGAGAAGCGACCGGGCTTGTAGCCTCTGATTTTTGCTTCCGGCAGATTGACGAAGAGCGAGCGGATGTCTGAGAACACATTGGTATAGGTGGCAGGATTAGATCGAGGCGTACGGCCTATAGGCGATTGATCCACTGTTACCACCTTGTCGATATACTCCAGACCCTCGATGGACTCATAAGGCATGGGCTTCTTGATGGAGCGATAGAAATGCTGGCTGAGTATGGGTTGAAGCGTCTCGTTGATGAGTGTTGACTTACCAGAACCGCTGACGCCAGTGACTACGACGAGACATCCCAGAGGGAAACGGGCGTCGATATGTTTCAAATTATTGCCGCTGGCACCATGAATAGTGATAGCTTTTCCGTTGCCAGCACGTCGTCCTCCTGTCTCAATGACGTTTGTCATCGTGCCGTTCAGGTATTGGGCGGTGATGCTGTTTGTCTTCAGCATCTCTTCTGGTGTGCCTTGAAACACCACCTCGCCACCTTTTCGTCCAGCTTTGGGGCCTATGTCGATGATGTAGTCGGCTGCAAGCATCATGTCCTGATCATGTTCTACAACGATAACCGTGTTGCCCAAGTCACGCAACTCCTTAAGAGAATTGATGAGTCGTTCGTTATCGCGCTGATGAAGTCCTATCGAGGGTTCATCGAGGATATAAAGCACGTTGACCAGTTGTGAACCAATCTGAGTTGCCAGCCTGATGCGTTGGCTCTCACCGCCTGAAAGAGATGCCGACTGACGGTTGAGTGATAGGTAGTCAAGTCCCACCTCCAAGAGGAAGTTCAGTCGGGTGCGTATCTCTTTGAGTATCTCTGTCGCTATCTGCTGTTGCTGGTTATCCAGATGCTTTTCTGCTTCGTCTAACCATTCACGCAGTTCAGAAATATCCATCGACGAGAGTTCAGAGATGTTCTTATCCCAAATACGGAAGGATAGTGCTTCACGGTTCAGTCGCTGTCCGTGACATTCAGGACACTCACATTCTGCGAGGAACTGATCCGACCACTTTTGTCCAGCAGCCGTATCGTCGTTGTCCATTGTGTCGCGCAGATATTTTATCACGCCGTTGTATGCCACAAAGTAGTCACTTGATGTATGAACCACCTCTTTGTCGATACGGACATCTTCTAACGAGCCATACAGAATCTCGTTCATTGCCTCGTCAGGAATCTCCTCGATAGGCGTTTTGATGTCACACTCATACTTCTTTAATATGGCGTCTATCTGCCAGAATATCAGTTGGTTCTTGTATTTTCCTAAAGGAATGATACCACCATTGTAGATGGTTTGTTTCTTATCGGGAATCACCTTGCTGAGGTCAATCTCATTGATGACACCCAAGCCTTTGCATCGGGGACAGGCACCTTGTGGCGAGTTGAACGAGAAGTTGTTGGGTGCAGGGTCGCTATATGCGATACCCGATGTGGGACACATCAGTCGTTTCGAGAAATGCTTTACCTCGTTGGTTTCCTTGTCGAGTATCATGATGAGGCCTTCGCCTTGTTTCATGGCAATCTCTACGCTCTTCTTCAGACGCTCGCTCTCACCTTCCACCTTCAACTTATCGATAACCACCTCGATATCGTGGTTCTTATAGCGGTCTACCTTCATGCCGCGTGTTATCTCCACGATTTCTCCGTCAATCCGCATCGTCAGATAGCCCTTTCGACGCATCGCCTCAAAGAGTTCGCGATAATGTCCCTTACGACTCTTTACCAATGGTGCGAGGATGTAGATTCTGTGTCCCAGATAATCATTTCCAATCATCTCAAGCACACGTTCCTCGGTATATTTCACCATGGGCTCGCCAGTGATGTAGCTGTAGGCTTTGCCGGCACGTGCAAATAGCAGTCGGAGGAAGTCGTAGATTTCCGTTGTGGTGCCTACAGTAGAGCGTGGATTCTTGTTGGTAGTCTTTTGTTCGATGCTGATAACGGGAGAAAGACCGGTAATCTTGTCTACATCGGGGCGCTCCATTCCTCCCAGAAAGTTGCGAGCATAGGCCGAGAACGTCTCAATATATCTGCGCTGACCTTCGGCAAAGATGGTGTCGAAAGCCAACGATGACTTTCCGCTTCCACTCAATCCGGTAATCACCGTCAGAGAGTGGCGAGGAATGGTGACGTCAATATTCTTCAGATTGTGGACACGGGCACCAAAGACATCTATAGTCCCGTATTTCTCGTTATTTGCCACTGTTATTTCCTCCCTCTAAGTGCTTTCTCAATAGGTTTACGTCTTTGCGGATATTGTATTCCTTGCCGTCGCCGCCTCGTGCTTTCACCAGAAGGAAATATACGCCATCGCTTACGTCCTTGCCCTTGTATTTGCCATCCCATCCGTCGGCAGGATTAGTCCATTCAAAGAGCTTTTGTCCCCAGCGGTTGATGATATAGGCATGAAAATCCACAATACTCTTATATCCTTTCTTTGCCTGGAATATATCGTTATATCCGTCACCATTGGGCGAGAACGCATTAGGAAACTCCAGCCAGCTGTCGGCAATGAAGATGCTGATGGTGGTAGAGTCCCAAGCCACATCGTCGTTGTCAATGAAATATTTCAGTGTTACTTCGTAACGCCCCGACTCATTGAACGTGTACTGCGTGTCTTCCTCGTAGCGTACAAACAGTTCTTGCAACCCTTTCCCTTCGTCACGTTTTCTGAAATGCCATTCATAGGCAACGGTGTGCCCATCCATATCAGACGGATTTGCCTTGAAGGTCGCATCCAGTGGAGCCTGTGCTTCCTCTATGCTGCTCACCTCATAGAAATCGCCTTCAAAGGTGTATGAAACGGTAGGTGAAGTCTTTTGTCCAAAGAGGTACAGAGGCATAAAAAAGAGGATAGTAATGAGAGATATCTGTATCTTTTTCATATTTCTTTCTGTTTTGGTTGCAAAGTTAAGAAATTATTTTGTACTTTTGTAGTCGAAAACTGAAAAATAGCTTTTTATGAAAAGAATATTAAGATATTTTCTGATATGTGCACTCTTCTCTGCGCTCCCTTTGGCATCGTATGCACAGTCTGTTCGTACGCATAAAGTTCAGAAGAAAGAGACTCAATATGGTATTGCGAAAATGTATGGCATTACCGTCGAGCAGCTTGTTTTGGCTAATCCGGGAATGGAACTCCCTGGTTATAAGCTCAAGAAGGGTGACGTTATCAATATCCCTGATGGTGCAAAACTCGTTACTCCAGTTGTTGCCAATAACAATGATAATGCCGATGTGCGTGAACGTAGCATCCGTATGGGTATTATGTTGCCTTTACATAATGTCAACAACGACGGTAAACGCATGATAGAATACTATCGCGGATTACTGATGGCTTGCGATTCTATGAAGAAAGAGGGCATCTCTGTTGATATCCATGCATGGAACCTGCCTGAGAATGGTGACGTCAATACAATCCTTGAGGATCCTGCCGCTGCCAAGTGCGACATCATCTTCGGTCCTCTCTATTCAAAGTTCGTAACGCCAATGTCTGAGTTCTCTGTCAAGCATCAGAGCCTGTTGGTGATACCTTTCTCTATTCATGCACCTGAGTTGCTGACGAATCGCAATATCTTCCAGATTTATCAGAACCCTGATGATCTCTCAGAGAGTACAGCCCGTCGTTGTGCCCAGTGGTTTAAGGACTATCACCCCATCATTATCGATTGTGGTGATGCTACGAGTAACAAGGGCGCTTTCACTAGTGCCTATCGTCGCCAGTTGGAGATAATGGATGTGAAATATAATCTGACGAGTCTGAAGTCTTCCAATATTGATTTTGCGAAGGCATTTGTCAAGGATAAACCCAATTTGGTGATTCTTAATACGGCACGTTCTCAGGATTTGATTGCTGTGTTTGGACGCTTGAATGAGATTCGCGAGGATGCCCCAGGTATTCAGATTTCCATGTTCGGCTATACAGAGTGGATGATGTATCTGCAGTATCAGTCAGCAAACTTCCATAAATACAATGTGTATATCCCAGCGCCCTTCTTCACGAACTTAGAGGCGCCTGTAGCAGAACGTATACAGTCGTTGTA
>CAZIKA010000045.1:0-9556 GCA_964539705.1 uncultured Prevotella sp.
TTCTTTTCTTTAGCCATTTTTTAAGAATAAAAAAATTAATATATTGCGTTATATCGTTATTACGTTAATAAAGGAATCCCAGTAACCACAGCGGAATCTGATTGTCTTTACCAATCTCCGTGTTATAGCGGGCATAGATGATGTCTGACGAATACCTTATTCTATTTTGTGCGTCGGCATCGCAGATGCGGAACTTCAGTTTTCCATCTACAAGGTAGTTCTGATCGCGTCCACACTGGTTCACCTTATGGTCTTTCCAAAGTGAGTTCACAAAGAAAGTCTCCATTGCCGTCTGTTTTTCCACGTGGATAGGGTAGATTGCATAGAGCAGGTTCGAATTGTGGAGCATCACCTTCGAAGGCTTCTTGGGAAATTCTTCGCCTTCAGGGTAAATCATATTCAGCAGACGGGCATCGGTAAGGTATTTGATATAATTCATCACCGTAGCTCGACTGGTCTCGATATCATTAGCAAGTTTAGATACGTTGGGAGCCTTGGGACCTTCCTCAGCCAGTTCGTAGAAGAGCTTCTTGATTTTTGGCAAATACTTCAGCTCAATCTGTTTGATGAGCAGAATGTCCACCTCAGTCATCATATTCATGGTCTTTAGCAGGTTCTCCGAGTAGTTACGATGCTCCTGGAAGAAGGGATAGAAGCCATGATGGATATAGTCCTGGAAGTAACGACGTGGTGATACGTTAGGCAGAATCTGCTTGATGATACGCTCATGGTCCTGCAGAATCTCTTCTAACGAATAGGCACGGAAGTTATTGCCAGTAAGCAGGTTGAGGAATTCACGGAAAGAGAAACCGCGCAGGTTGTAGGACTGTACGATGCCGTTAAGCTCGGGATTCTCGTCCTTCAGGCGCATCACGCTGGAACCCGTGAACACAATCTTAAGACTGGGGTAGAGGTCATAGCATTTGCGTAACTCCTGAGACCAGTTGTCCTGCTTAAACACCTGATCAATAAGCAGTACTCGACCTCCATGATGATAGAACTCACCAGCGAAGTCGGCAATACCACGTCCTTGAAAATAGAAGTTGTTCATGTTGATGTAAAGACATTGTTTGTCGTTCACATCAAACTTCTCCTTAGCATACTGTAGGAGGAATGTTGTCTTTCCGATGCCTCTGGTTCCCTTGATACCAATAAGCCTGTCATTCCAGTCTATCTCGTCCATAAGATTGCGACGAACTGGTGCATTGACGTGCTCTACCAAGTAACGATGCGTTCTGAAAAAAGCTTCCATCTACAGATTTGTTTTAAAACAGCTGCAAAGGTACTACTTTTATTTCAAATTGCAAAGTAGAAATGGCAAAATCTTGCAAAAATAGTATTTATTTAAATTTTATCGGCATATTGTTTCAAATAGAGTTTATAAATATACAATCACGTCTTTGGAGAAGCCTCTTTTAAAGTTTGAAAGACACTGTTCCCATTAGTGTACGACTTGGATTGCGGTAGGGAACATAGAAGGAGCCACCTATCTCATAGATAGTATTGAACACGTTGTCGCAGTCGAGTGAGAACTGCATGGTGTTGTTATAGTCGTAACGCAGGCCCAGGTCAACTATTGCCCTGCTATTCAGATAGAAATCTTCGCTTCCGGGAATACGTGAGTTAGCCTTGTTTAATGTCTTGGATACAAATCTCATGTTTCCTGACAGCCAGAGCTTATGGCTTGTAAGATTCAATAACCTCTTGTCTGCTGCGAGATTCAGTATAAACGAGGGGACACTGTATATCTCGTGGTTTGTGTAATAGTACTGTTCGGCATCCTGCGCATATTGCCAGGTCATATTGGCGTGTGCATGGAATGATGGTAATTGATAATTCAATCCAGCCTCAACGCCCAGCACTTTTAGTTTACCTGCATTGATGTATTTTGGGTCGGTGCTGATGACAATGCTGGGATTGTTGACGATAATATCTGTCAAGTTGTTGTAGAACAGGTTCACGTCGTAAGACAGGTTTAGCTTTTCAAAAGTACCAAGGAAATCTAGCTGTACGGAATTCATGTATTCCGGTTGCAAATTCTGACTTCCGCGATAAGGATTAGACGTATTCTGCCTGAAGAAGTAAGGCGCATCGACAAAAGCCCGTGAGTATGACAGTTTCGCACTGAAAGCCTTTGACGGGAAGTATACCAATGCAGCACGAGGTGACAATGCACTGACGGTCTTGTCGTCGGTGCGGATTTTGTTGTCATAACGCAGACCAACATTCAAGATAAGATCTGATGTAAGATAGTGCTTGTCTTGCAGGAAGAAGGAGATGCTTTTCTCATTACCTACATTCAGGATATTGTTGGCGTCTGGCACGACGATAGGAATGCGGTTGTAATCTGTGCCTACCCATGAGTCATTACTGGCTAGTTTAAAGAATTCATACTGGGTTCCAAAAAGGACGTTTCCCTTCATGCTGCCCAGACGGTAGGATATATCTGCTTTTGCAGTAAAGCCCAAGGTGAATTCTTCGGAATTATTACCTTGGTAGGAACCCTTGTATAGCTTCATCTTCATGTTGCCATTCTCATCAAAAACAGGAGTCAGTTTTTCAGTGAGTTCTACATTGACAATTGAATCTGAATTAACGGAATAGTCGTTTAGTGTGTACCAGTCTCCATAGACAGACATGTCGATGTTAATGGAATTGAATTGATGTTTATAGCCTAGTTCTAAATGCGTTTCATCAACGGAATAGCCTGGCGTCTTACCATAGAAATCCCTATAGTTGTCATAGTCGTATGTCTCACCAAACCAAGAAAACTGTGGCACTTGTTTGCCATATTTCCTGTTAATTAACAAGTTGTAGTCTTTTAACTGGATATTGCATCCAATGTCGTACGAAGGTTTTCCTTCATATCGTCTGATGTATGCATAACCATCATGTTGTGTTTGTGAGTAGCCAGTTCCCTTTGGGATATCAATTTTTTCTCCTTTTGATGTGAAGATGGATGCCCACGCCACGACATCGAATCCTAACATCGAGGTACCGGCCAGGAAATCAGCCTTGTGTGTCCCATAGCTGCCATATCCGTATTTCCCCTTTATGCCGTCAATCTCTTTTCCGCTTTTGGTAATAATATTGACTACCGCCGTCAAAGCCACGTTGCCATACAATGATGAAGCAGGTCCACGCAACACCTCGATATGGTCAATCTTCTCTGTACTGATAGCATAGTCTATCTTTCCGTTGTTTGTTGAACGGGCATTGAGCCTATGTCCGTTTTCCATGATAAGAATCTTCTCCTGGGCCGATGTGTAGACACCACGCATAGCTATATTGGAAAAAGCATAACTGGATATCTCAGTCATACCCGGTACATATGCAGACAGGATTTGCTCCAGACTTTTATTATTGCTCAAACGGTCAATCATTTCGCGAGTGATGATTGTCACTGGCACAGGAGCTTCCTGAGCTGTCTCCATCTGACTTGAGGCCGTTTTCACCATCACAACACGCCCGGACTTCAGTCTGGCAATCATGTCTTCAAAACGTATAGGGTCTTGAACGGAAGTGTAGTAGGGGTTAATATTCAGGAGCATTTTTGCGTATTGTTCGGATTCATGCTGATTATCCAAAGCCAGATGACAGATAGACAGAAGTCGGAGGGCATTCTGTTTAAGGTTGCCGTCAAAATCTTTAATGGATTTTTGCAGCAGGTCAACAGCCTCTTCCAGACGACCTATTGTATACGCATTTTCTGCTTGTGTATAGACTTGACGTAAGTCGTTTCCCATTATTTGAGCCGAAAGCGACATGGGAAGCAATATTGAAATGATAAAAGTGTAGATGAATTTTCTCATATTCATATTCTCTTATGATATAATCTTTTCCAAATATACCCCCATCATATAAGGTTCTGTGAGCATAGAGAAATGCCCTGCCTCAATGGGGTATGTCTTGATTTGAGGTACATATTGCTGCCACATTTCTTTGTTCTGGATGATCATCTTGTGGAATTCCTCCTCAGAGATTTTCCTTTGGGGGATTCCATTGATGTCTTTCTCCATAACAGTGGCCTGGAAGAATACTACCTGGCCTGAATAATGTGGTATTAACGAAAGTTCAGACAATAACGGTATCATTTCCGGTATCTGAATAATTGATAAAAGGTCTTTTCTTTCAGCTGCACGACAGAAGGGGTCAAACATAATGATTTTCGGAGTCTGACCTGTCATGTGATGCCACTCCACAGAACAATTGAATGCTAATGCCCCTCCCAAGCTACTTGGGCCTACGAAAGCATGTATAACCGATTCCTTAGGAAGAACCGATTTTATGTTGGATATATACAGGGCTTTCAAATTGGACAGCATACTTTGTCCTTGTATTTGGTTCAAGTGTTCTTCCAAAGGCTCGATCACGTAAAGAGATGCGTGTTCACTCAAGGCATTGATCAGGTGAGACAGCAGGGTATAAGTCATCATACCCTGAATCAATATAATGACAGGTTTCGCAGGACTATAGCTTTCCCAATAGCCTATAGTATTTTTTTGTGAGGCAATATCCCGGATATTCCTGTATCTGAGGATGTCATTTACCTTAATGGCAATCCCTTTTTCTTTTGCGATCATTGAAAACTTGATGGCAGCTAATGACGTGAGTCCATAGTTTGCCAAATCGTCAGTGACCCCAAATTGGTTTGTATCCAGCAAATCCTGTGCGAGTTTATATAAAACCTGTTCGATACGGGTTGCAGGTTGTGCTTGTGTAACTTGTATCTGAACGTTTGCTTTCTTAAGTGCTGCTATTTTCTTCCTGTCAATTTTTCCATTAGGTGTCAACGGCATTTTGCTTATCTGTGTCAACGACTGTGGTACCATATAATCTGGCAACTGTTTTTTCATAAAACAGACAATCGCATTGGGATCTATCGGTGTTGTTGCGCAATAGTAGCCAGCCAGCGATTGTAATCCATGATGGTTGAGTACAATGGTTACTGCAGAGGTGATGCCGGGGTAAGAACATAATTTACTCTCAATCTCTTCGAGTTCGATACGGAATCCATGAAATTTTACTTGATTGTCAATGCGTCCGTAGAATTCCAGTTCACCGTTATTGTTCCATCGGACAAGATCCCCTGTGTGGTACATCATCTTGTCTGGAATGAAGGGACAGGGAGTGAACTTATCTGTAGTCAGTTCTGGCTGATTCCAATAGCCACGTGCCATCTGGCGCCCAATGAGACAGAGTTCTCCAATAGCTCCGCGTGGTGACAGACGTCCGTTGGTGCTCAAGACAACCGACAGGCTATTAGGTACAGGCCGTCCAATAGGGATATTGGTATATTTCCTGTTTTGGTCAATTACGTGATAGGCAGAACATACCGTAAACTCTGTAGGCCCATATTGATTAATGACTCTGATGTTGGTTTTTCTTGTTTCATGCAACTTTTCCCCACCCATTATAATATAGCGTAGCGGCAGGTCGTAGTTGTTTATCAGTAGCATCCCCAATTGCGTACTTACGCATGCACCAGTGATTTGATGTTTGGAGAAATAGTTATAAATAAGGTCTGGTTCATGAAGTATTGAGGATGATATGATATGAGTCTCAGAGCCGCAGACAAGAGGAGGACATATGTCCAATAGTGATGCGTCAAAACTGAAGCTTGCAAACTCCGCACACTTTTCATATGGTTTCAATTCCTGGAGTGGTATCATCCATTCTATCATGGCGCGTAGTCCCTGATGCTCGATAATGACTCCTTTTGACTTTCCTGTAGATCCAGACGTGTAAATCATGTAAGCAGCAGAAGTTGCCTGACTACGGTTAACGGGACTAGTCTCTACATTGAAGTCGAAACAATCCAGCATAATCAGTTCCAAATTGTTCAAAGTGCAACTATTATGTAGGTCGTTTGCAAGAGCACTGATTGTTATTAATAGTCGGGCCTGAGAGTCTTCGAGCAGATAGTTGAGTCTTGCAGTAGGGTATTCCGGATCTAACGGAACATATGCACCACCAGCTTTAAGCACTGCCAACATCGCTATCACAAATTCTTTTTTTCTTGGAAGCATGATGCCGACAAAGGTCTCTTGTGAAATACCAGCGTCAATAAGTACGGTAGCCAAAAGGTCTGACTGGCGGTCTAGCTCTGCGTATGTAATGGAACTAAACTCGTCAACGACAGCTATGGCATGAGGATGTTGAAGTGCCTGCCTGTGGAACAGGTCAACGAAGGTCTCGGAGGAGTCGTAGTCAATTTGTTTCCCCGTACCTGAATCCAACAGTTTCTTTTGTTCTTTATCGGAAAGCGCACTGATATTATAAAGTGGCTCTTCCAAGTCTTCCAACATTAAATCCTCCAGAATTTGGTGAAAGCTTTTCAGTACCTGTTGGATGAACTTGTCGGAATAGAGATTGGAATGGTATTCTGCCCTGATTGTCAGTAGATTATCGTTCCGGAAAATCTCTATAGCAAGCTTTTCGCCTGTAGCATTTTCCATCAACGGAATCTGTATGATTGTTTCACCACCGATGGACTTGATAGGAGAAATGTCATCTTGGTACGTAAACAATATATGACTGTTGATGTGATTGTTGTAGGCACATAGTTCAGAAAAAGCATACAGGTCATTATTCATGCTCTCCAGTAACTGATTCTTGCAGTTAAGGAGAAATTCCCCTATCGTTGTGCTTTGATTCCATTTGGAATGGACGGCCAACGTCTTAACTAACATACCCACAGTACGTGATGTTAGTTGTGATTTTCTTCCAGAATAGACGGTTGCAAAAAGAGCTTCATTTGCGTAATTCAATAATCCAAGAAGATAGCCGAACGCTGCTGTCGTTAGTACATTTGGTGTTACCCCGAAGCGTTTGCATGCATTGTCTAATTCAGAATATTGGAAATCACATGCCAGCTGCTGGGAGCCAAAAGTGGTTATGGCTTCACGACGATCTTGTGCCGGGAGCGAAGAAATATTTATATCGCCAAAATGTTGCCTGTTCCAGTCCAATGCCTTCGTGTAATCTGGCGTCTGTTGCTGAAACTCCTCCTCCAGGGCCACATCAAAGGCAGTCCATTCTTCCTTTTGAAGAGTTAGTCCGTGATATGCAGTATTCAGGTCTGAGAATAATATTTGGGCAGATGTTCCATCAAAGATGATATGGTGAAAGTCTGTAAAGAGATATGCTTCTTCCGGCGTTTGGAAAATACGGATGCGGAATAGTCTGTCTTCAAGAATATTGAAGGGTTTTAGCAAGTGTAACCGAATTGTCTCAAAATCATCTGCGCTCAATGGTTCTACCGATAAATGAAACTCCTCGCTATCACAGCAACGCTGTCGTGGATTGCCCTTCTCATCAAGAAAAATCCTTGTCTTGATATATGGATGAGCAGCAACCATTTCCTCACAGGCAAGGGCTAACAGGCGTAAATCAATACTTTTGCCCAAATGAAACAGGATACCGTTATTATATGCAACCTCTCCTTGTCTTGCCATACATGCAGCGTAGATTCCCATTTGAGAATGGCTCAGAGGATAGTCGTTCTGTTTTTGTGATATTGGTGTCTTGCAATTCCTGCAGGCCTTCGCAATCTCTTTTGGAGTGCGATAGGTGAAAATCATACTGGCTGACAATGGTAAATCCGAACACAAGGTCTGGAGTTTCATGACATTGATGCTATCACCTCCTAGTTCGAAGAATCCACTGTTGACACCGATATGCTTGATACCTAAAACTATTTCAAAGGCCTCGCAGAGCTTCTTTTCCGTTTCATTTGCAGGTGCTTCGTAATCTTGTTGGCAGACAAGGGCTTCCGAAGAAGCTGGGGATACTAAAGCCTGGCGGTTTATTTTACCATTGGCGTTTTTGGGAATACTGTCTATCTGTACAAAATGGGCAGGAATCATATAATCCGGCATTTTGGATGATAGTTGTTTTCGGAATGTCTTTCCCTTTATTTCTTTCGTCGCTACATAATAGGCACAAAGATATTTGTGTCCGTCTGACGTCGTGAACCCTTTGACTATGGCATCTTCAATGTTGTCCATTTGCTTGATGACTGCCTCAACCTCCCCAGGTTCCACACGCTGCCCATTGATTTTTATCATCCAGTCTTTGCGGTTCACATAAAGAAGTTCACCTCCTGGAAGCTGGCGTACAATATCTCCTGTATGTAGCCACCCTCCACGATAAAGATTGTCTGTGCTTGTGGAATCCTTATAATAGCCAATAGAGAAATTTCCCCTGACACATAGTTCTCCCTCTTCATTTTGCCGAACTTCTTCCCCCTCTTCATTGAGAATACAGTATTCGACATCGGTTTCTGGTTTTCCTATAGGGGTGTTGGAGTATGCTTTATCGACAGTGAAGGAGAAAATTGATCCACCAGTCTCTGTCAACCCGTATTGATTAAAAATTTTATAGCCTTCAGGTGCCGCATTTGATAATCTTTCAGCAGCAGCAAGTACTACTTTCAATGATTTTGCATGATTATGGAAATGTGGAAGAACAGAAGGTGGTATAAAGACAAACTCAATCTGATGTTTATCTACATAATCTTCGAACAGCTTGATGTCCCTTATGGTTGTCGCGGGTACAAGGTCCGCTTTTCCACCTTTGAGCAAAATAGCATATAGTAACTTACAGGCAATGAAGTACATTGGAGCCGTTATACCCATAGTCGAGATTCCTTCCTCCTCAACGATTGATTCTGCAGAAGGTGGAATCCTGAATGTGGCAAAGGTGTGTATCACCCCTTTTGGTTGACCTGTACTACCTGAGGTATAGAATATGGAATTAATATCATCCTCGTCTTGTAATGTGTAGTCTTGAATAGGTGATGTCGATAGTATTTCATCGATTAAGGACTTGTCAATCAATAAAGGTGATTCACAATGCTTCATGATGAAGTCTATACGTTCTTTGGGATAGTTGTCACCCATGGGAACGATAGCATGCCCAGCCAACCATACACCTATTTCAGCTGCTATATACTCCATGCATGTTGGCAGACAGATTCCAATAAAGGAATGGGGATTCAGATTCTTTTCCTGCAGAAAGCCAGCCACTTTACACGACATGAGAAGTAACTCTTCGTAGGTTGTCTGTCGCATTCCGTTCTGATCAATGACAGCAATCTTACCGTGGTTATTCTTAAAAGAATCAATCAGCCTACAGATAAATCTCGCTTTACTCATGCTTTCTTGATGGGTAATACAAAGGTAAAGCAGGTTCCTTGTCCTTCTACGGAATCAAATAACAGTTTGCCTCCATGCTTGTTTTCTATGATATCGCGGGTGATGCCCATTCCAAGACCTGTGCCTTGTCCAACGGGTTTTGTGGTGAAGAAATTTTCGAAGAGTCTTTCCTTCACCTCATCGCTCATACCTATTCCGTTATCTTTAATCAGAATTGTCAGTTCTTTGACAGCCGAAACCTCAATCTCTATCGTGGGATGATAATCGGAACCTTCCTGCTGACTGCGTTGACGAACGGCATAACAGGCATTGTTCATGATATTAAGAACAGCACGACTCAAATCCTGAGGAATCACCATCAACTGCGGAATTCCCTCCTGATAGTTCTCCTTGATACT